>JAQUZA010000015.1 GCA_028691595.1 Candidatus Rifleibacteriota bacterium | reverse complement strand
GCCGGATATCACAGGCATTGAAGCGATTCGTGAGATTCGCAGTCATGCAAAATATCAGGATATTCCAATTCTGGTTGTCAGTGCCCGTGCTGAGACCAGTGATCTGGTCGAGGCTTTTGAGGCCGGTGCTGTCGATTATATTACCAAACCCATTAACGAACTAGAACTTCTGGCACGCATCAGATCGATGCTACGGCTAAAATCAGAAACTGATCACCGAAAATTTCATGAAGAAGAGCTCGAACAGCTTACTCGCCAGCTTGAAGAAAAAAATCTGCAGGTGAGCAACATTCTTCAGGAACTTCGTGAAGATCTTGAAGCCGCCGGGCACCTGCAACGAAGCCTTCTCCCCGATGACCGCATCAACATCCCGGGACTGAAATTTTCCTGGTTTTATGAACCCTGCGAAAACATTGGTGGCGACCTGCTGAACATTGTTTCGCTGGGTGAAAACATGGTTGCCATGTTTATTCTAGATGTTTCCGGGCACGGTATTCAGTCGGCCATGCTTGCGGTTACGGTTCACAGAATGCTTTCGGCCTGGGAAGGAGCAAACAGCATTCTTCTCCTGCCCGACGGTTCGCCCAGAGCTCCTTCTGCGGTGACGGATGAACTGAATGCTGAATTCATGCTACATAAGAATAATTATCAATATTTTACCATGATTTACGGCCTTCTTGATCTGAAAACGCGCCGTCTTACCTGCTGTCGGGCCGGTCATACACCGCTTCTCGTTCAAAAAAATGACGGGCGCATTGTTGTGCATGCCGAAGGCAATGTCCCGGTGGGTCTGTCTGAAGATTTTAAATATGAGCAGTTTGTGGTGCAGCTTGAAGCTGGTGACCGTGTAATCATGTATTCTGACGGCATCACCGAGGCCCGTCGAGCCGACAGTCATGAATTTTTTGGCGACGAAAGGTTTTTCAGGCTGCTCGAAACCACCAGAGATGTATCGGTTGAAGAGGCTGTTCGGGTTGTTGTCGAAAGCTTTAAGAGCTGGCTGGGTGACACACATACTCCCGATGACATCACCCTGATGATCATCGAGCCGATTTAGACTGGTGGGCCAGATAGACCGTGGCTTCCTGAAGCGACTCCGGGGTGTTCAGGTTTCGGGTAATCCAGGGGTCGTCGGTCATTAGATATTGAATTCTCCCGGGGTGAAGCTGCATTATTTTTCTGGCCCCACCTTCAAGCGGAATTTCGCAGAACAGCCGCTGACACCAGGCCGGGTAGATGCCGGGATGCCCGCGCCTTTGCCCATCAGATGGCACGGTTATGAAATCAGGTTTTTTCTGCCAGATTTCGATGAGCTGGCTGACGGTTGCTGCTGATATCATCGGGTGGTCAACCGGCCAGAGAAGAACTGCTGACGATGGCTGAATTTTCCCGAGGGCAAGCCTTATTGAGCTTAAAGGGCCATCTTCAGGCTTCGGGTTGCTTACCCAGATACCATCTGCGGCTTCTACTTCGTTTCGGGCTGCAACATCAGTTTGTTGCCCCACGAAGATGAGCCGTTCAAGAGTCTTTTGCAACTTCAGTCGGCTTATGATGTGATGAAGAAATGACTGCCCGGCCAGCTCTACGTGCTGCTTGAGCTGCCCCATGCGTGTCGAATTACCGGCAAGCAGAACGATTGAACTTAATGTGGTGTTTTGCATGCGCACATTATAACTTAATCAGCCACGGTTTCAAGCAACAAAAGCTGCAACAGTTGCCATAAAAACAGGCTGTTGAATGTGGCTTTAAAAACTGTTATACCATATCAAGAATAGAATAAACGGAGGAAACTTATGGCACTCGATCTGCGAAGTATTATTCCTGCTCAGGCAAAGTCGCTGTTAGACCTTAAAATAGATCCCGAAATTATCAACAGCCAGATAATCAAAGAGCTCTACGTTCATGGCAAGGAAGTGCCGCGCAAACTGGCCAAGATTCTCAAGATTGATACCGAGATAGTTCAGAATGTAATTGCAGAACTCAAAAAGGGCGAAATCGTCGGCATGGTCGGCGGCACAGGTATGGGCTCAGATTACCAGTATGGCCTTTACCCCAAAGGAACAGAGCGCGCTAAAAATATTCTCGACCGCGATAAATACCTGGGTGCGGTTCCGGTAAGTTTTGACGAATACATCAGGGTAACCCGTAAAATGCTTGATGAGGGCAAAAAGAGCTTTTCGATCAATCGCAAGCTCATGGAAGAAAAGTTTTCTCATCACCTGGGTTACAAAGATGTTCTTTTTCAGATCGGTCAGGCAGTCTGTGCCAGAAAGCCGGCCTTTGTTTACGGTTTCCCCGGCAACGGTAAAACCTTTCTGTGTAGCTCGGTTGTAAAACTCCTGCCACCAATGGTTGTGCCTTATGCCGTTGAAGTCAGCAACCAGCTGGTGAGAATTTTTGACCCCAGTTGCCATGTTCCCATTGAGAATTTTGACATGGAAGGCCTCGATGAGCGCTGGGTAGCCGTTAACCCGCCTCTGATAACTGCGGGTGGTGAACTCACCCTCGAAGACCTCGAAGTTAAATACAACATCAAATTTGGCTGTTTCGATGCGCCGCCGCAGGTCAAAGCCACCGGTGGAGTTCTGCTGATAGACGACCTTGGTCGTCAGCGCTGCGAAGTCGAAGAAATTTTTAACCGCTTCATCATTCCTCTTGAAAACAAGGTTGACTATCTTGTGCTGGGCGGTCAGCGCATGGAAGTTCCTACCGATGAAATCGTGCTGTTCAGTACCAACCTTGACCCGATGAAGATCGTTGACGATGCGTTTCTACGCCGACTGCCCTATAAGATCAACGTGCGCAACCCCACCGTGGTAGAATTCACTGAAATCTGGAAATCTACCTGCTCAAAACTTGGGTTAACCTTCGATCAGGCCAATATAGATCAGGTTCTAACCATGTATAAAAGAGACAAGCGCGGTTTGCGTGCTGTTCATCCCCGTGATCTTCTCAATATTATCAGGGATCGCAAGCGTTACCTTGAAGATGGGAATGTTGCCATCACCGAGGATGAAGTTGTCGAAGGCTACGGAATCTATTTTGTCAGCCAGTTGACCCTTGTAGAAACCATAGAATAACTGCTACAATTGCAACGGCAGGAAAGATGTTTGTCTTGTCCTGCCGTTGCTTTGTTATACCAGTAGTCGAGAAACCAAATTGAACTGGCTTTTTTATTTCGAAGTATGCTTTTCCGGTCTTGTAGCCGGGCTGGTAGCATGGCTTATCTCTCCGGGCGGCCACCCCTGGGATCTCGTCGAAAATTTTCAGACGGGATTGCTTGTTACAGGCGTTTTTTGTGGTCTTTTTACCGGTCTGGTCACCTCGCTGCCGGTTATTATAATGGAAAAACGCTTGTCGAAGGCTGCAGCCTGCTGGATTTCTTCGACTTCAATCGGTTTATCTGTAACCATGCTTGGTGGCGTTATTTTTGCCATGAGCGCAGATATAATTCTTTCACGCGTTGTCATCGCCGGGGGTGTGATAAGGTTTTTCTGGTGGCTGTGCCTGTCGGCCTGTCTTGCCGGGTGCTTTGGTATTCTTCACGGCAGCATCAGAATCATGTGTCGAAGTCTGATGGGTTTGACACCAGCCCTGATAATCGCCGGAGCCTTTGTTGACCGGTTTTTTCTCAGTGACAGCCACTATCTTCTCGCTTTCCTGCTGCTCGGTGGCATGACAGGGTCAGGCTTTGCAATTGCCTGGGAGTTATTGAAAGAAAGCTGGCTCGATGAATATGTCGGGCGCTGGGTTATGTTCAGATATTACCTCGATGGCCCTGAATTTGTCGCCGGTTCAACTGATGAGTGTGACCTGTCTCTCGAAGATGGCCCCGAAAGCCTTTTTGTGATAACAGAAAAAGATGGCCTGCATATCATTGAGGCTCACGACGATGATATGAGCCTGAGAATTAATCAGGCCCGCTTCAGGTATCGCGTTCTTGTCGATGGCGACAGCATTGTTGTCGGGTCACGGGTTTTTATCTACCATTCAAAGCTCGCCCGCTCACGCGACATCATGCCTGAAGCAGTTACCTGACGCAGCGATCCGCTTCCCCCAATGATTAACGAAGCAAAAACCCGCCAAAGGCGGGTTTTATGCTGAAGCAGGAATCGCGGAAGTTTTAAAAAACAGGCTGTTGAGCCCCGGCAGCTTTCGGGGCTGTCTCGCTGGTGATGAGATCAAGTATCCATTCAAGGCACTCGATGGTCATGATCAGACCCTTTTTGACATTGAGTCTGATGCTTCCCTTTTTGCCAACTGTTATTGTCATTGGCCCGAGGGGTGTGTCGATCAGGCCCGCAACGCTGTCAATGCCGTGATTGCGTGGGTCGATGATATTGTATTCCGTATAGTTTTCCATGTGCCCGGCAAGTCTGGCGCGCCTGACCTCTTTTTCTTTCGGGTTGGTCAGCACTATCGACTTGATGTTGGTCATTCTTTCCTGAAGCTGATTCAGATGATGAAACTCAAATTCGACCAGGTCGACATGCTCACCCGTGAGTGCCGAAAGGGCTGTGCCAAGCAGTTTCATCGGCCCTGATTTTCCAAAAGTCAAAACCAGTTTTTCGCTGATGATAAATTCACAGCTTTCAATTCTTTTAAACAGAGTTTTAGTTGTGATGCCCTCGACAAGATGCTCAATTTCAAATGGTATAACCACCGAATAAAAGCCGCGAATGATCGCGTTTTCACAGTCGCAGTCGTGAAATCCGGGTAGTTCGGTCTCGATGCTGAACATATCCGCCTTTTTCATGATGGTATCAAAGGTGGCATCGACGTCAGTAACTTTCATAGCCCAGCATTTAAGGGATATGGATGAGCCGGCAATTTCAATTTCGTTGATAAGCATAAATTCACTCCGGATGGTGTCGGGTTATTCGTTGGTGTTGAAAAAACTTTTTCGGCCAGGTAGTCGATCAGTCCGTGGCTGTTGCTACCTGATTTAAAATTGTAATAAAGGTTCAGCTGCGTATTGTAATGTACCGCAGCCAAACATACAAGAATTCTGAAGTTTTACATTTGCCCCTGCCTGTGGTACGATTTGCTAATCGAAATTCCGGGAGAGTCTTTATTGTATGAAATTTTCTGACCATGGTGCCAGAGTTTTTTTTGTCAGTTTATTATTTATTTTGCATGTCACCGTCATTTTTTCTCAAAACCCCGGTACCGCTGCTGACCCACTTGTTTCCAAGAGTTATGTCGATCATTTTATCCGCTTCAGAGCGGTAATGTTGCCAGTCGATACCCACCTGAAGCCTGAGGTTGGTGCCATGCTGGTTGTCAGATCAGGCCAGCTCAGACTTGAGGCCGCCGCAGGAAAATCGGTAATCGATCTCACAGCCGGTCGCGAAATTGCAGGCAACGTTGATTTGCCTCTCAACCATCTGATAATGATTCCAGACAGCAATGGCATCGTTCTAAAAGCCAGAAAAGCGACAATGCTTATGGCTTCATATCTGAACGATGAGCAGCAACCCTGAATCCATGGATTTTTTCAAGCGGATCTCAGTATTCTGGCTGGTGGTTCTGCCCCTGATCATTCCGGGCATCCTTGTGGCTTCGTGGCGACTTGTTTTCAGACATATTGCTGAACAACGCAATGTTTTTGTCGAAACGGTGATGGATTTTGAAGAAATTCGTCAACTGGCGCGCGAAGAAGGCTGGTCACTTAAAGAACTGTTCGAAGCCCTTAAAAAGAATGGTGCGAGTTCGGTAGCCATTTCTGAAGATACCCTTGCATCTCTCGAGTCCGAGGGAAAAGTAACCGTGTTGAGCAGCAAGGAAATCCGCAAACTGTCTCTTGAAGAAACCTTTGAAATGGACCCGCCTGCTGGTAGTAATACCCTGGGTTCCCTATGGGTTCACAGTGAAAATACTTCATTGCTTGACCGCATAGAACAAACTCTGTCCTGGAAAATCCCGGCTGACCGCCTTAACCGGGTGCATCGCAACCTGCTGCTTATAAATAAATCGAGCAAAGGTTTCAGGGAACGTGTCGGTCTGGGTTTCTCTTCTGAATACTTTAAGATGGCTGATGATGCAGGGCTTGGCCTGGTAATCAGAGTTTTTAACTACCCTGGGCTCACGGTCGAGTCAGCGACAAAGATAATCAACTCCATTCCTTCACCGGCAAGTGTGTCTGCGCTCCTTTTTGCCGAAGAAGAAATGCTTGGCTCACGCGGTGAGTTGAAGAAGATCGTTCAGCTTTTTAAAGACCGCTCTTATCGCATCGGCTGGGTAGAATTCAATCTGCAGGACGGCATAGAAAGTTATCTGCAGGGGTTATCTGCCGGTCGACCTTTTGTCAGGGTTCACAGTATCAGCCGCAAGGAAATAGACCAGGTTTACAACGTTAAACGGTCGGTCGCCCGCTGGGTTCGCGCCGTAAAAGATCGAAGTTTGAAGATGCTTTATATTCGCTGCTTTTTTCAGGATGACAAAAGGTTTATCGAGAACCTGGCGCTGTTCAATATCGATTACCTTGCCCAAACCGTCAAAGAGTTGGCGGCTGCGGGGTTCAGGGTAGCAGCGAACCCTGTTGAGCGCATGCATGAGCCCAGACACATGGTCGGGCAGTTGACCACTTTCGAGGTTCTGGCAATCGGTCTTTCTTTGCTGCTGGGGCTACTGATTCTGCTACAAGCCATGTTTTCTGAATCGATCAGCGGTAACTGGTGTCTGATTTTTGTGGCGGCTTTTCTTGTCTGCTTTGTTCTGCTGCCGAAACAGAGTTTTATCGCGATTTCAGGGCTTGCCGGGGCTGTTTCTTATTCGTCTCTGGGCTTGATCTGGGCAATTCGCCGACTTCAGCAAAATGAGCAGGCAGGTTTTTTTAGAACTATCCCGGGTTTTACCGCTCGTCTGGTTTTGCCGTCAATTTTTGGTGGTTTGCTGATAGCAGGCCTCTACTCTGAAATAAACTATCTGCTCAAGTTCGATCAATTCAGAGGCATTAAGCTGGCTTTTATGCTGCCGCTTCTAATAACTGGTCTCTGGTCTCTTAGAAACTTCGGGCGCGGGGTTTTCAGCCTTCTTCACAAACCGTTGACCCCGATTGCCGGGCTTTTGCTGGGGGTGGGTGCTGCCAGTGTCGTTCTCTATCTCATGCGCTCCGGCAACGTGACTTTTCTCAAGCCATCCGAAGCCGAAGATTCTTTTAGAACCTTTCTCGAAAACATTCTGGTGGCTCGACCCCGCAATAAAGAATTTCTGGTTGGTTACCCCGCCAGCCTGCTCTTCATTTTTTTCTATATCAGGCGAAATTATGCCATTCTGCCGCTTCTGGTAGTATTCATGCAGATGGGGCAGGTCTCGGCATTGAATTCATTATGTCACTTTCATACACCCCTGATTCTCAGTCTGCTGCGTATTTTTAACGGCTACTGGCTGGGTATTGTCTTCGGTTTTGCGGTTGTTGCCATTGTTGCCTTCCTGCATCTGCTGACGCAGGTTGGTGCTGAGAAGTCGAAACAAGCCCTTCTGATTGGCTATTTTGGCTATGAAAATGCCGGAGATGAACTTTTGCTCGATACTTTCTGTCGCGGCTTCATTAACAACTTTCCCGGCTACGGAATTTCGATACTGCATCGTACGGCTCCGCACCTTGATGGTAGCGGCCAGGTCAGACTGGTCAGTCGAAAAAACCTGCCGCAGCTGCTTGAAGAGTTGATAAGCTGCGAAATCATTGCAGTGCCCGGTGGCGGTGTGTTGCAATCTTCAACCAGCAGTATGAGTCTCATTTATTATCTTGTCTTGATAAGCTTTGCCCGCATGTGTGGTGCCAGAGTCATTTTGCTGTCTCAGGGGCTCGGCCCTGTTTCTGACAAAGGTCTGGCTGCCCCTTTTTTGCGGCGCTGGCTGGCTCATGAACTCGCTAATGCCGACTATCTGAGCGTCAGAGACAACGATTCGGCCAGACTTGCACGTGAATTGACCGGCCGCGAAAGTATTCTGGTAACTTCTGATCTGGTGTTTATGAACGAACGGCCCCGCCATGCTCAGATTAAGAATATCCGGCAGACAATAAGACTTGGGGTTGTGCTGCGTTCTTCTATTGAAGGCTCAGAACGAATTGCCCGGGATCTGATGGCAATACAAAACGAAATGGAAAACATGGAGTTACTTCCCGTGGCATTTCAGCCTGGCGAAGACGAAAAAGTCTGGCTGGCCGCAGGCTGGAAAGGCGAGGTTACTTACGCCTCAGAGCCGCTCGAAACTTTTGCTGCCTTTGATCTGGTTGTTTCGATGCGACTGCACGGCTGTATCGTGTCAACATGCCTGGCTATTCCGTGGCTTGGCATCGCCTATGATCCAAAGGTGTCGGCCTTCGCCGATGCCAGTCGCTGGCAATTCTGCTGCAGCCCGTCTGATGCTACCCGGCCCCTGCTCGAAGAAAAACTCGATCTGCTGGTTTCAAGACGCGTCGAGTTCTCTGACAAACTGCATCGAATTGCCGGAGAGAACCGCCGCAACGTTGAAGAAGACTACGCCCGAATGGCTGCAGCAGTTTCAGCTGCCCTGAAACCTGATTGACCGAATATCGCCGTCGCGTTGTTTCGTAATCTTATGTTCTGGCTGAGCCTCACATTTGCTGGTGCTTTGTCAAATTTGAATTACAGATGCAAAATTGATCAAACACTGGTCTGCTTATTAAATGTTTTCGTAATTCAGGCAAAATAAAAACCGGCATCTGACCTCATTTGAGAATCAGATGCCGGTCGGCTTTACTTAATAGCGATAGTGGTCTGGTTTATATGGGCCTTCAACCGGTACGCCGATGTAGTCTGCCTGTTTCGCAGAAAGCTTGGTGAGCTTGACCCCGATTTTTTCGAGGTGCAGGCGGGCAACTTCTTCATCGAGCTGCTTTGAAAGAGTATAAACGCCAACTTCGCGCTTGCTCTGCCAGAGGTCAAGCTGGGCAAGAGTCTGGTTGGTGAATGAATTGCTCATGACGAAACTGGGGTGACCGGTGGCGCAGCCAAGGTTTACCAGGCGGCCTTCGGCCAGGATGTAGATCATGCGACCATCTTTATAGGTATATTTGTCTACCTGGGGTTTGATATTGGTCTTTTTGATGCCGGGCCAGGATTCGATCTGAGCCATCTGAATTTCGTTGTCGAAATGGCCGATATTGCAGACGATTGCCTGATCTTTCATTTTGGCACAGTGGTCGGCGGTGATTACGTCTTTGTTACCGGTGGTAGTGATGTAAATATCAGCGCTGCCGAGGGTATCTTCAACGGTTTTAACTTCATAGCCTTCCATGGCGGCCTGAAGAGCGCAGATCGGGTCGATTTCGGTTACGATGACGCGGGCTCCGAAATTGCGCATGCTCTGGGCACAGCCCTTGCCAACATCGCCATACCCACATACAACGGCAACCTTGCCGGCGACCATAACGTCGGTGGCGCGTTTGATGCCGTCAGCCAGACTTTCGCGGCAGCCATAAAGATTGTCGAATTTTGATTTGGTAACTGAATCGTTAACATTGATGGCCGGGAAAAGAAGGGTCTTGTTTTCCATCATCTTGTAAAGGCGATGAACACCGGTGGTGGTTTCTTCGCTGACACCCTTGATGTTCTTGGCAATGGTCGACCACTTTTGGGGTTCGGCTTTAAGAGTTTTCTTGAGAAGGGCGATCAGCTGTGCTTCATCTTCTCCGTCGGGAGTGCGGTCAAGAACTTTCGGGTTCTTTTCTGCCTGGGCACCGAGGTGAACCATAAGGGTAGCATCGCCGCCGTCGTCTACGATGAGATTGGGGCCCTGACCATCAGGCCAGACGATGGCTTCATTAGTGCACCACCAATATTCTTCAAGGGTTTCGCCCTTCCAGGCAAAAACCGGAATTCCTGCTTTGGCTATGGCTGCGGCAGCTGTATCCTGTGTGGAAAAAATGTTGCAGCTGGCCCATCTTACATCGGCGCCAAGTTCTGCCAGGGTTTCTATCAAAACAGCCGTTTGCACTGTCATATGCAGTGAACCCATAATTCTGGCACCTTTGAGAGGTTTCTTCTTGCCATACTTTTCGCGAAGAGCCATTAAACCGGGCATTTCATGCTCAGCAATTTCAATTTCCTTGCGGCCAAGCTGCCAGAGATCAATATCTTTGACTTTGTACGGAAGTCTTTTGGTTGAGGTCACTTTTTCTTTTTCCATGGCGGTCTGCTTCATTAAAAACAACTCCTTAAAATTTCCCTGAACAGGGCATTAAAAACAGGTTAAAATTATCGCACTGCCAGACAAAAAAGTCAATTATCTGCCAGTCGTGGAAGCGGCACCCGAAGTGGTGAAAACTACCTGGTTCTGCAGGCCCCAGCGTTCTACGGCCGCTTTGAGCTGATAATACTGCCTGGCAAAATACCAGTCGCCCTCATTGGTAATTTTGAAGCTCAGGATGTGCTGTACCCCTTTGAGAAGGGCAATCATGGCGGGTCGTTCGGCGGCAGGCATTTTGTCTATTTCTTTAAGAAGGGTCTTGAACAGGCTGAAGCTTTCTTTTGCGAGTTCGGCAGCTATTTTCTTTTCGATACCGGTTCTTGAGCGATCAAAGGCATCACGGGCAAACTCGTCTGATGGATTCTTGTTGAGAATGCGCCAGCTGGTTACCATCTTCCTGATTTTCAGCTTGAGTGGCAGTTCTGCAGTCAGTTCGTGTAGAATCGCTTTTGATACAATTACCAGTATCTGGCTGCCGAGAAAGCCACCAATCGCTGTACCCGGGCCCGGGGCAATTACTGAGCCGACCATCGCGCCCAGCGTTGCTCCGCTGACGCTGACGATACTTGTTGTGGCACTTTTTAAAATTGTAATGGCAAGAAAATTCAATATTGAACCATTTTTGACACTGTCACGGATTACGTTACCGAGATTTTTGTTCTTGCCTGCCTGGCTAAGTAATTCTGTTCCAGCCTTGGTAAGAGCTACGTTCGAAAATTTTCTGAAAGTCTCTGATATGGCCTGAGAAAGAATACCAATATTAAGCTTGTCAAAAAAAGCAGTCATCAGGTCAAAAGCGGGCCCGAGGGCTCCTGATGCCGCTAAATGCGGAACTGTCTGCATCATTTTGTAAGCCAGGCGATCAATTGAGACGACAAAAGTGCCGTTAAAATCGAAGTTTAAACCCTGACGGCTCTGTCTTATATTGCTGAGAAGAATGTCGAATGATACTTCCTGACTGCCGGTGATCAGGTAAGAATCTTTCTCGGGTTTGAATGGCAGCCTGCCGGAAAAAACGGCCCGGCCACTCAGCGAAACAAAATATCTTCTGATCGAGGCATCATAAAAATGACTGTGAACGGTTACGTTGAGATTGTCAGTCTTGTCGAGAGACTGGCATAGGTGTAATACCGCTTTATCCATTGCGGCAACCGCACACCTGAGACTTTTGTCAACCGCCGCCGAAAAACTGACTCTGAGCCGGCCTGAAGATAATTCATCGCTGTTGGTGTTTGATAGTGCCGCAAGCGGGCTGACAAACAGTGAAAATATCATCACCAGGCTGAGCAGTAAGGCCGACAGTCTGTTGTGTTTAACGATTGACATTTTTTACCTCAAACTTCAAGGGATTGTACAATTATACCCTGTGTCCGCATTTCCGCCAGAGAGAAAATTGGAATTGTTCAATGCCGTTATTTTCGAGACTGTTTTAAGCATTAGTGCCGGGTGATTTTCTGAAAGCAATAGAAGCGATTGCAGAAAAAATAGACGAACATCCGGTCAGTTTGATAGCAGAAGCTTTAAAAATATGGAGCTTTGTTATTGCCGCTTTGTTATACTATGAGCATATCTAAGATTTTTTGCGAATCAGGGTGCAAATTATGATTGCTGATCAGACCACTGCATGCTGGCCTGAAAAACTTGAACTTAATGACTGGATAGAGCTGGCGCTCAATTCAAGCGAAGAAGTCAGCCGTCAGATTGCCCTTGAAGAGCTTGTTGCCACCGGGGTACCGCCATATCTTGCCGGGCGCGTAAAAGATATTTCCGCTCTTGATACTTCTGCAGTCTGCAGACAGCTTGCCCAGTGGGTTATCAGCCTCGAACTCGCCAGAATCGAACTTCGGGGCCAGTTAAAAGGGCTTGAGGTTACACCTCAGGTAATTTCTGGTTTTCTCTCCGAAGCAGAGCCGGCAAAAGCCTCTGTCATCACCCAGATGCTGCGCAAACCCCCTGGCGAAGAAGTAATTCAGTCCTGGCGCGATTGTCTTGCTGTCGAAAAAAACCCGCGCATGATCGAAGCCGGTTTGACAATTCTCGGTCGCTTCGGAAACGCCGCCGATTGCGAAATTGTGCCGATGATTCTACTCGAAGGCGATGCAGAGGTTGTCTGTGCCGGATTATCTTTGCTGCAGCAGCGTGATCTCGATGCCTTTAAAAAACAGATCAGGGTTGGGCTGACTTCAAAATCTTTCAGAGTACAACTGCATGCCGTTCACCTGCTGCGTCAGGTTGACTGCGATGAAGCTGTAAGATATATCCAGGCATTTCTTTTTCATAAAAATGCCCTTATCAGGCAGAAGGCTCTTAGAGAGCTGACTTTGATAACTTTTTCCAGAGTTGAAAACCTGTTTTTGCAGTATCTTGGTCGTGAAATTCAGCCTTTGTTGCTTGTTAAGGCTGGCTTTGTCGCTGCTTTCAATCCTTCGGCTGAGTTTCCCCTGAAAATCTACGATATTATGATGGTTTCAGCGGGTATCAAAAAGCATATTCTGCAGCTTATTTTTAAGCAGAGTATCGAGGCCGTTCAGGCTGCAGGCATCTTAAAAACCGGAGTTGAAGAATACGTTGCCAGCTTGAAACAGCGCATTGCTTTGCGTCGATCTGAACAGATCGTCAGGTGCGCGGTTGCAGATCTTGCCAACGCTGATGCTTTGCTTCGGGCCTCGGCTGTCGAACGTCTTTCACCTTTTATCGAGAACGAATCGATAAAAAGAATTCTGAAAAAATCTTATGCATCTGAAACTTCCGAAGAGGTCAGGGCGCAGATTGAACCGCTGATCTCAGAAGAACCGTCGGTTCCTCCTCCCGCTTTGCCACCGGGCCCATCCCGTGAGGCAGTTGCCGCACCAAGATTTCCTTCACCCGAAGCTTTTTTGCAACTGTCGATGAAAGAACAGCGCGGCCTGGTTGTCAGCCTTAATTCAGCAGAATCTTTTCTTGCTGCCAGAGCTGTGCTTCTGCCTCTTTTAAAGTCCGACATCAAAAAAAATATTGTTCTGGAAATTCTTAAAACTGTTGGTCGCTTTGGTAGCCGTATTGATTCAACATCAATTGCCGGTTTTCTCAACGATAAAGACCCATCGATTGTCGCTCAGGCCGTAAAGACTCTTGGGGTAATCGACATCGATGCAATGTTGCCGGGTTTGAACGGTTTTCTTGCTAACGATGACCCGCGCGTCAAGGCTGCCGCCCTCGAGGTTTTTCTCAGAGCCGACAAGGAAGGGGCAGTTCAATATCTCCAGTCTATGCTCAGATCCGGTGTGATAGCCACGCGCCGCTTAGGTTTATCATTGCTGCCGCAGCTTGATTATCCGTCGGCAGAGCCAATGCTGTGGCGACTTCTGACCCATGAGGCAAATATTGAACTGCAGATGCAGTCGGGCTATATGGTTGCTGCTAATCCAACCCGAGAGGGAATGTTCAGGGTTTTTGCCTTCACTCATAATAAAAACGGTGACCTTAAGCCTGGTTTTGAAGAAATCTGGCGGGCGGCGCTGATTTCTGCCGAAAACGTTTTTCAGCGGGCCTCAGCCGAAATTGAACAGGAATGCTGGGATGCCTATAAGGTCGAGCAGGAAGAAAAATCACCTGAAAAGGCAGCTTATGCTTTTAACGAGGCCATTTGCGAAGATGATCTTGAATCGACTCCGGTTGCTCCTGAAGACACGCCAGTTGAAAAGCTCTTTCTTCATCTTTTTGAATTCAAATGGATTTATCTTGCGAGTGCGGTCCTGTTGATTCCTATTCTCTGGTATCTCTGGGGCACAGAGCCAAAAACCACTCTCAGCCGGTCTGACAATACCCAGACAGCCAGTAAGGCTGGTTTTTTTGGCGGTGATTCAAAATCTTCTGATGCGAAGACCCAGGTTGGCAGTAAAGACTGGAAAGGAACTCTTAAATCAGGAGCGCGCGAACTTCTGAACGGCAAGGCATATTCATCGGCAATCAACACAGGTCAGAGCGAGGTTAAGCAGGCCAGAGACAACCATGAAAAAGACTTTTTTCAACATATGACTGACCTGGCAAACAACCCCGATGCCTCAGAAGACGAACGTAATGCCGCTGCTGCCAATCTTAATTCGCACTATCACAGTGCTTCCAAGGCCTGGGAAGCCGGGAATTTTTCTGAAGCCGAGGCTTATTATGAGCAGGCAGCTAATGATCAAAATCTTAATTCGTATGGCAAATTGACCGCTTTGCAGCGCCTCGTCGAGATCTCGGAAAAGAAAAAGGACCAGCATTCCTGGGTGAAATGGCAGGATCGCCTGCTGCAGGAATTTCGATCTATGCCCGGAAATGAGTCTCTCGTTGCTTTTGAAAATTTTGGCAAAACTTTTGAGGATATAATGGCAGTCAGCGACTACCTGGCTGAAGGCAACAGCCCTGACGAAATTGTTGCCAAGCTGAGAGCCACCGGCGAAAGCGAAGAGTCGGCACGCGAAAGTGTTGAAGTATTGAAACAAATGAGTCAGGAGTTTCGTAAGTCTTTTGGGTCTGATTGATTATTTCGGTGGTTTACTGCCGTCTTTGGCTTTTTTAGCCGCCCGCACCGGAGAAAAAAATTGAACATAAAAAATATAAAAAAACGTGGGTCAGCATATCTGATGGCGCTGGGTGTTCTCGGTGTGCTTGTGATTGTCGGCATTACCATTTCCCGGCTGACGGTTTCGGGGCGATGGAACACCGTGTTTTCCAGTCACGAAAAGCGTGCCGAAGAATGCGCCGAGTCTGCTGCAAACATGACCTTTAAAATAGTTAAAGACAATATGAATGACTATAATGCCTTCTGGCGATTATTTTCCAAGCCAGATGAGCTGTTAAAAAGCTGGTTTATTCATTTTCGCCTGCCCGCACCTATTGCCGGTGCTTATATCGACCCCGTCAGTTTCAAGAATGCCAAAGAGAATGGGGTTGACGTTCAGCTCGATCTTTTCAACAGCAAATTTTTCAAGCCTATTTACGAAGAGGGTACTGTTTACATCTACGATACAATTTCACCAGACCCCAAAGCCCCGCTGGCACCGCTGAAAGGCATGCTCGATGCAATGGGCGGCAGAGTGAGGGTTGTCTGCCGGGCTCGCATAAAAAACGCCTTCGGTATTCTTGCCGACAATGCTGATTACGTTGTGGGTGGGGTAGAAGTGCCTTTGCGCAAGGTAACGGGCTTTCTCGGTTCTATCTTTGACAAGATTAAAATCGGGGCGGCTGACGTAGTTTCGGGTATCGGCAAAGACCCAAGCGGTGATTCAGACAACGGCCCGCCGCAGATGCCGAATATCGATATCTTGAATTTTTTGCCGGATAAGCCGCTCTTGAAAGCCCCGGATATCACCGGCTGGACAATCTGGGTGCAGACAACGTTCGTGCCGATTGGTTACCTGCTGCAGCCCTTGATTGACAAAGTGTTCGAAAAAATCCAGGAAAAAATTCAGCTTACCCCGAAGGCCCTCGCCAAGAAAGTTTTTGGCGGCACTTTTCAGCTGAATATTGACTTTGATAAAATCAACAAAAGAATTGAAGAAGCCATACAGAACTGTCTGCCACCTTTTTTGCAGGCTTTTGCCGGCAATGTTACCTGGGATGTCACCGTAGAGAAGCAGGGCTTTTTTGAGGTAGAAACCGAGATAGAGTATTCGCCAAATTATCCTTCCGGCACTACCATCAAAAAGAAACTTCTGGCTCAGCGAGAGTTCAGAGTTGCTGACGTGCAGCCGATTGCCTCTGATTACACCTTTTTTGTCGCCAATTCAGCTCTTCTTTACGAAAAAGCTCTCGAGAATAGTGATAAATGGGGTGGAAATGACGAGATAAAATGGAACGAGGGCAGCGGTGATATCGTTATTCACAATATGCCCTCGATCAGCGCCATCTGGGATTCAATTCAAAATATCTTCAAACTCGACCTCAAAGATCTGGCGCGTGGAGTTCAGCTGCCTGGCATGGTCAGAGTCAACGGCACCAAAGAAATGCTGTTGAAAATTACCATGTTTCCTGAACTCTCTCTCGACATCAAAAACCTTAAAAAAATGGAAATTGCCGCTTTGCTGGTTAAACATAAGGATGATTCAAAGACGGCCTGCTCTGGTGATCACCCCTCCGGCGAAAGTGACAAAGAGCATAATGTTATTCCCGGCATCAAGAGCGTTCGTTATAATTTCTGGGATAAGAGTGAGCCTTTTGACTGGGGCTATTTCGGTGGTGGCGAACCTGGCGGCATTGGTGGTTACTGGTTGCCGATTCCACCAAGATTTGCTCGAACCATGCTGTTCGGTAACTTCCATCTTGAATTCCCCTTCTCTTTAAGAGTCGAAGGCAATCTTAAAAAGGTTTATACCCACATTCGCATGCTCCTGGTTAAGATCTTTATTCCTCCGATTCCGCCAATCGGCTTTGGTGGCCTTGAAATACCGATCCCGTGGTTCTGGGCCAAGGCTGTTAAAGAACCCTATGGTTTTTGCGGCTTTCCGCCATACAAAAACAAAGAAGAGGCAGAATCCGCCTGGGATCCAACCAAAGCAGAAAACCTGCCTGCCAATATCTATTCTCCGACTCAATATCTCAAGAAATCAAGCTACTTTTACCCGTCTTCTGCCGAGTTCAACCGTGATTTAGATAACCGCTGCATTGAATATAAGGGCAAAAAAACCTTTATCTGTGATGGCATAACCTTCGTAAATGACAATCTCTGGCTCGAAGACATGCACATAATGGGGCGTGGCGCAATTGTGGCAGCTGCGAATATTCACCTTAAGGGTGATATTACCCGTGAAGACTACGATGCAAATGGCAATGCAACATTGTTTTCGCTGATTGCCCGTAACGGTGCCATCGTTAATCATTATGGCCAACGCAGCGTCTCTGCCTGTCTTTTTGGCGACCGCGGGGTCACAAATCCGATCGGGGCCACCCTGAATGTGCATGGTAACCTTGTTGTAAACCGATTTAAACGCAGCGATTGCCAGGGCGATCTGCATGTTTATTACGAGTCAAATCATTGTCGCAGTTCACTGCTGTCTATGATCAGGCCCGTTGCCAAATGGGACCCCACCCGCTATTATGTGACTTTCAGTGCTCAGACCGCCTCGTTCCAGTTCGTTAAGCCCGAGTAGAAAGAACCCAGTACCAATGACCAGTTCTAAGCATCTAATCAGCCGAAAGAATGCAGTTACCCTCGTTGAGATAACAATTGCCCTCGCGATTCTCATTCTTGCGCTGGTGCCTTTAACCAGAATTTCTTCCGACGATGCGTCTACCGCCATCGAAACCGAAAAGATTCAGATGGCTGAGCGAATTCTTGAGAGCATCAAGAGCGAATTGATGGCGATGCCTTTTAAAAACTATTACGAAAGAGCAGAAGCTGAAGGAGCCGATAAAGAATTTGCCGGGCCTTTTCAGCTTTCTGACGGGTTTTATCCTATCAGTCTCAATGAGGTGCTCAAAGTTCAAACCAAGTTCAAGGATTTTAAAGTTGAAGGAACCTGGAGTTTTATTACCAGAGATGGAAAGGCTGACAGAACCATGGTTCAGGCCGATATTGTCTGCTCTTTCAGCAGGGCTGGGGGGCCGGCAGTGGTTCGCAAAAAGTCTTTTCTCATCGTCAGGCCATAGGAGAGAATTATGAAAAAAAAGGGTATGACGCTGATTGAGCTGATGGTTGCCATTTTCATCATGTCGATGGTTTCGATCCCGCTCTATTACCTACTTAAAGATTCTGCCAACAAGCGAGCTCAAGTTGCCAGCCGTGACTTTGTCAAACAGGAGGCAAACAAGGTGCTGGCTCTGCTCGAAAATGATCTGAGTCAGGCGCGCAAGGGCACTTTTAAGCAGGTCAGTGACGATGTAATCGAAATTAAGGTGCGCAAACCGGGCAAAGATGAAAGCAAAGATGTGCCGCTCAGTTATATCTATGTAAAACCCGATCTGATGCGCCGTTTTGAAGGCAAA
>JAQUZA010000402.1 GCA_028691595.1 Candidatus Rifleibacteriota bacterium | reverse complement strand
TTCGGGAAATAAAAAACGCGCCTACCAGGACTCGAACCTGGGACCCCAGGATTAGGAATCCTGTGCTCTATCCACCTGAGCTATAGGCGCAGTTAGTTGTTGCATTTTATCAGTTATATCTGGCAAAATCAAGTTGGAAGTTTTTAGATCAGGAATCCAGTTTAACTTGTCTCACCAGGCGCACCCCTCATGGGTAGAATTGCGAGGCGGGAGTTGCTGTTTGTTAAACATTTCTTGAGTTGGTGCCGGCATGTAGATGCCGGGCGGGAATCTTGCACTGGTAACAGGAGATAAGGTATTGAAAAAGCTGCTGAAATTTATCTTGATGATTGCTCTTTGCTGTTCGTGCCAGACGACTTCGGCCGAAGACACCGGCAAACTCATTAACAACCGCTGCCGGGCGAATCTTAAAGCCCTTAACGAGGGAACCGCCAAATTTCTGGCCGAAAACGATTCGGGGCTGCCCTCATGGGCAAATTTTGACACGATTTCGAGTTCGCTCATCGACAAAAAATATCTTTCAAAACCAGAACCGCCGACCCGTGACTGCAAATACTTTCTGGTGTCGGTCAGTCGCGACGATTATCAGTGGTATTGCGATCTACACGGGGTTCTTGAAGGCGAAAAAACAGTCACATTCATGTATCATGAGCACCGCCTGATGGGCAAAACAACCAGTCGCTACGCCAAGATCGAAAAATATCGCGACCACACACTGGAGTTGCTGCGCTGGACCGATTACCACCCCACCCCGGTCGAAAAGCTTAAATATCACTATAACAGCAACCCTCTGACAACCATCATTCTTGGCATTGTCGGCATCATTCTGCTGATATTTGTTTATCGAAACGTAACCTGAGCAAAAAAAATAAGGCCGGTCACCATAGCAGTGACCGGCCTTTGGTTAAAACCTCATTTAAACGGCAGATTGAACTCTTCTGCAAACTGGGCAAGCATGGTGTCGATCCAGTAGCCGCCATAGCCCATTTTTCTTGCCTTGAGCAGATTGAGAATGGCCTTACCCTTCTGGTTCTGCTGTGACCAGGCCATTGCCAGCACCACAAACGCCCAGCCATTTTTATGACTGCGGCCTTCGAGATATTCGATCGTTTTAACGGGCTGATGCAGGGCAAGATGCAGGGAAGCCAGGTCAACGAGAAGAAATTCATTGGTCGGGTTCAGATGCAATGCCAGTGTCAGTTCTTCAAACGCATCAAGAAAAGCTCCGCGACCGGCCAGAATAAGACCAAGGGCATGATGCGCATCTGCGTTCTGCGGGTTATCTGAAATAGCCTGTCTGGCAAAACGCTCAGCCAGCTCATAATCGGTTTCTGTTGAATCGCCAAGCAGCGATAGATAGAAGTAGATGCGGCCAAGCTCAAGATAACCGCTGCCGATTCCGGTGGGAAGGACAACCGAATCCTCGTAATGCTTCCAGGCCTGCCTGAGCAAATCGGCATTACCGAGACGCAAACCGTCTTCAACCATCTGATGCGGGTCAACAATTGGAATACCACCCTCAAGAACTCTGATAGAAAAAGCAGATGCTGAAGCGGTAAAAACACAGAGCATTACAGTCATCATTACGAGCAAATTGACTTTATTGCCAATAGACATTCTTATCCTCCTGATGTTATAAATACCTGTATTATTCTCTATCACGCAGCACCCACAAAATCCAGAAAAATATGACGCACAAACCTCAGATTGACAACAATTTCAAGTCGCGCCTGAACGAGCCGCAGGTGTGGTTTGTTCTGTTCGTCTTTTTTGCGGTGCTGCCGCTGGTAATTTACTATCACACTTTCAAAATATTTCTTGAAAACGGTTTTGAGCGCAGTAGAAGTTCAATGGTGCAAACATATCAGCGTGAATTGAACTCATTCGGCAGCAAATCAACGAACCGTTATATTTTTCTGCAGCAGTTTCAGGGTTTTCGCGATGCAATCAGGCGCAGTTATGCCGAGAAAGAGCAGCACCCCGCTCTGATCGGCAACCTACTCAAAGAGCTCCCGGAAACAGCCTCGATCATCCTCTGGGACAACAGAGCCCGCATCATTCCCAGCAGCCTGATAAGAAACGACAAGATTGCCAGCGACAGCACCGAAAAGCTGGTCGATATAATCATCAATGCCTTTGATGATTACTCAACCGGTATAAACCTGCAGACTCTTCATCAGATCAAAAAGTTCGAACAGCAGAACGCCGGTTTTTTTGCCGAGATGATTCCTCTTCTTGGTCGAGGCTTTCCGGTAAGTCAGACCCTGACTAGCCCCAACAAAGTCATTGGCAACTACATGTCCACTGCCGAGGTGTTCTTCTACTGGGATTTCTTTAACAACAAAGACAACGCCCTCGGCGGTTTTCTGGTGGTCATACCCATAAAGAACCTTTCACCAGTTTTTGGGCTAAAGCAGGTTCTCAACCGCGAGCTGGGTACGACTCCGGAGAATGTCTTCGGCTTTTTTGACCAGACCACTGGTGAAACCGCCGTTTCGTATGCCCCACTGCTACCGGTTGCCAGAAAAATAATAAACAGGTTCGAAAACAGTCTTGCTAACCCGCTGTTTGTTGATGACTGGGTGCTTTTTGTGCAGCCGCACCCCGATAGTTCAGCTGCAAGTATTTTTTCGCTTTTTTCTACAGTCTCGCTGCGCGAATCGTTCAACAATGACCTGCGCAGTGCTCAACTGCTGCTGGTCATTCTTACCCTTGCCGCCACCTTCATTTTTTATCACTATTTCAAGCTTGCCAACACCAGCGGCCTGTCACTGCGCCAGAAGATGGCGGCACTCTTTTTCATGTGCATGCAGTTGCCCCTGTCGATACTTATTTTTCTTGGCATAAGGTTTTCTATCAGTCAGAGCATTCTCTTGAACCGTGAGGCTGAAACACGTCTGTTTGAGCTGGTTAAGAAAGTAGATGCCGACACTTTGAATTATTATCGAAGCATAAACGAATGGCTTAAGTCGGTTAAAAAGCTTCCAGAAATGGTTAACCTCGATAAGCCCCGTCTCAGGGAAACCTTTTTCAAATTTGTGCGCAATGACCAGCTCGAGAGCTTTTATCTCACAGGAGCCAACGGCGAGATTGAGTTCGACATCGACAACCTCGCCGGCGACAATGCCAGCAACCGCCTGTTCATCAAAGAACTGGGCATGCGCATTCTCGCCTATCACTCCGGGGAAGTAAATGCCGCGCCGGCAATGAACCCCCTCGATGACGGGCTGTTTGAGCTTGTCACCCGCCGAACAGGTGTGATGCACCAGGTTCTCTGGCTGGGCAGCGACATTCGCAAATTTGTCTTTTCTGATGTAGTCACCACTGCAGATGGGCGCGTTTTCGCCTCCATAGCTGTTCTTTCTAAAACCGAACTCGACCGACGTTACCTTCGCCAGGCTGTTAACAACAATGCGCAGCTGAATCCCGACACAGAACTGTTTTTTATCAAAGAAGACGATATTGCAGAATTTTTTCCCAAATTGTCTACGGTTTTCAGGGCCAATCTTCTCTCTTTGATTGCAGCCACCAATTATACCAATGACATTGCATCAGATCTGCTCGAAGATGAGCTTGAACCAATGCTGGCAGCCGTTGGGCGCGGGGTGCAGGCCCGTGACTTTCTTATCGGGGCCCGTTCAAACTGGAACCAGATAATGGAAACCATACACCTTACCTATATGCTTGTTGGCATAGGTTTGTTTTTCAGCCTAGCAGCTTCGCTGGTTCTTATAACCGTTCTTATCAAAGAATTTCTTGCGCCGGTCTCGATTCTATCAAATGGGGCGCGGGCAATCAGCAATGGCGACCTCGAACTCGATCTGCCGGTTTTTGCCAAAGACGAACTTGGTGAGCTCTC
>JAQUZA010000401.1 GCA_028691595.1 Candidatus Rifleibacteriota bacterium | reverse complement strand
GAATCTGGTTGGCAGAATGTGCTTATAATCCCGGTGATGACCAGATTCTAAAAGATTTCGGCATCGAGTATTTTTTTACTGACACACACGGTATTCTTTTTGCCGAGCCGCGCCCTTTATACGGTGTCCATGCCCCGATAGAATGTCCTTCAGGGGTGCTTGCCTTTGGTCGTGATGTTGAAAGCAGCCGGCAGGTCTGGTCTGCTCATGAAGGTTACCCGGGTGATTTTGCCTACCGTGAATTTTATCGCGATGTAGGTTTCGATCTCGAATTCGACTATATAAAACCCTTTATTCATGAGTCGGGGCATCGGTTGAATACCGGCATTAAATATTATCGCATTACTTCCCGTGATGGCTCAGAAAAACAACCTTACAACTACCAGGAAGCCATGGCCAGAGTTGCTGTTCATGCTGCCCACTTTATCAGCTGCCGTGAACGGCAGTTTGAACAGTTGATGCCATCGATGGATCGCCCACCGATAATTGTTTCTCCTTATGACTGCGAGCTTTTCGGGCACTGGTGGTATGAAGGGCCCGAGTTTATTCACTACCTGCTTAGAAAGACAGCACTGGAAAGCAGTCGAATCAGGCTGGCAACCCCTTCTGATTATATTGATACCTGCCCCTGTAACCAGAAGGCAACGCCATCGATGTCATCATGGGGGCAGAGAGGTTACAACGAAGTCTGGCTTGACGAAAGCAACGCCTGGATATACCCGCATCTGCATAAGGCTTCTCAGCGCATGATAGAGCTTGCTGACCGGTTTCCTCAGGCTGATGGGTTGCAATTGCGGGCTTTGAATCAGGCCGCCCGTGAAGTTTTGCTTCTGCAGTCTTCTGACTGGGCATTTATAATGAAGACGGGCACAACGGTTGAATATGCCCGAAAGCGCACTCGTGATCACACTTTTAGATTTAACAAGCTTTATGAAGACATAATTAACGATCACGTAAATGAAAACTGGCTTCGTGAAGTTGAGTGGCGCGATAACATTTTTCCTGAAATCGATTACCGCATATACCGCAGTTGATCTTCTGAGATTGGAACCATGCTGATGAAAATAATTGAAAATATTAAAAAAATCTTTCTGGGCGGCGGGCAGCATAAGACAAAGGGCTTCAGATATAATGGCCTTTTATGGGGGGCTGTGGTTTCAGCGATAGCCTTCTTGATGATTGCAGGCGGTTTTTTTGCCGGTCTTGACAACTATTTCAATGCAATGGTTTTTCAGCTTGGTTACCAGACCCCTGAAGTCAGGCCACAGCTTGTGGTCGTAAAAAAGGATCAGGCGACCTCAGAGCTCCTCGGAAAAAACCCCGACAGAAAAGAATTCGCTTCATTGTTTTCATTTCTAGGCGGTTCTCAGGTTGTTGAGCGGCAGCAGAAGGTTCGGGGGCAGAAATTCGACCTTCTACGCGTAGATTTTGGCTATTTCCCCGATACAAAAGATCTTGGGGTTAAGACTTCATTTGATGAGTGGTCTGGCTTCATCGATGATTCTGCAGCCTCGGCGGCAAGCGATATTTCCGCTTTTAACCAGAATACTTTTCGCTCAAAAAGCCGGCAGGTCAGGGATAGCTTCAAGTCTGCCACAGACAGTTCCGGCTTCAATCTGTTGCTGAAAATCGAAAGTCAGTTGTGGCCACCCAAGGGGCAGAATGCTTTCAAGGTTCTTGCCGGCGGTTCAAAGCCGCTTATTCTGCCAACGCTTTTAGTCGACTGGACAAGCAAAGATGTTTTTGCAGAGGTGTTTTCCGACCGGAAAGAGGTCGATGAGGAGTCTGCCGGTTCTACGCCAGAAAACTATCAGAGCCCTGTTGAGCTGCTGAACCGCTGGCAGAACTTTTTGATCGGCCTGGGCTCAGCTGACTTTTTTCTTAAAATAAGTCCTTTCCCCAAAAAAGGTGTCGCTCTTTCTCTTGCTTTTACAATGACCACCCCGGGGGTTCCAAACGAATACCTTGTCGAGCCTGCCTCCATAGTCGCTTTTGACTTTGTGCTGCAGGGTGCCAGCAAATCAAAACGCGACGATGATGCACTCGAGGCTGCCATTGCCTCTTCAAACGCTCAGATAATTCTCGCAGGTCACACGAAACTCGAAGAAGAGCACAAAATCGATGACGTATCCGCACTGATAACCCGTGCGGCAGGTGATAATTCTCCGACTAACCTTCCTGAATCGAGGCTGGAAATAAGAACCAGGCAAATTTTGCCTCTTGAGCGCTTCGTTAAAGGTAACGCCAGGGTTGCAATGATAGATGTCAGTGCCGGCAACAAAAGCTATATTACCGAGGTGCCGCTCTTCATCGTCGATGATCGGGAAAAACGTCTTGTTCCTGCATTCAGCCTGTTAACGGCAATGCTGGCTCTCGATCAGAATCTTGAAAGTGGCATCCCTGAATACTCGCAGGCCATGGAAACCGAGTTGCAGAGAATCTATCCGCTGGTAGTAGAGAAAAAATTCAAGGGCCCCCTGCAGATAAGGGATTTGAGCATACCAGTGAATGCCCAGGGCCGCATGGTGATAGATTTTCTTGGCTCAACGCTTCGAGGCCGCTTTAATAAGCCTGCCATCGATTCAGTTTCATTGTTCGAGTGCCTTGAACGCAAGACTCTTGAAAAATATTATGCCCAGTTTCCCCAGCACCGCAGGCTCAACCCCGAATTGGCTCATAACCGCACTACCGCCTACGGAAACAACAAAGGGCGCAAGATCATGATGGTGGGGCCTTTTGAACTGAGCGACTTCGACTATTTCCCAACGCCTCTCAGCATGGAAACCCCATTTACCATACAGCGTGATCCGATTATGGGTGTTGAAATTCATGCCAACGCTGTTCTTAATATTCTCGACCGCCGCTACATCAAGCATCCAGACTGGTGGCAAACCATTCTGGCGCTCTTTCTTTCTTCCATCCTTCTTGGTTTCTGTCTCGATATTCTTTCGCCTGTTGTGGGCGCGTTTTTGACCCTTGCTTTTATGGCAGGCGCATTCTGGCAGGCTTATACGTCATATCATGTCGCCCGGCAGATTTTGAACTTTTCCTCGCTGCTATTCGCTTATCCATCTATCTGGGGCTTGTCGACACTGACCAGTTACCTGCGCCAACGCGCCCGCGCCCGCAGTACCAAAGAAATGTTCTCGCGCTTTGTGGCTGCAGATGTCGTTCAATATATGCTTGACAACCCCGAACTGGTCAAGCCGGGCGGCGAAAAGGTCGAGCTCACGATATTCTTTTCCGACGTTGCCGGTTTTACCTCGATTTCAGAGGCTTTAACTCCAGAAGAGCTGGTTATACTACTTAATGAGTATCTTGGGGCAATGACCGATCTGTTGTTTGAATACGGCGGCACTCTCGATAAATTCATCGGCGATGCGGTAATGGCCTTCTGGAATTTTCCCAAAAAGCAGGAAGATCATGCCGTGCGAGCCTGTCTATGTGCCATTGCCATGCAGCGCAAAATTAACGAACTGCAGATTGGCTGGGCGGAAAGGGGCCTGCCGAGAGTCGCTGCCAGGGCGGGTATTAATACGGCCGGCGTGGTCGTCGGCTATATGGGCTCGCACAAGGCGCAGATGAACTTTACCTGTATGGGTGATGGCGTCAATCTCGCTTCGCGTCTTGAAGGCGCCAACAAAGAATACGGAACACTGCTGATGGTCAGTGATGCCACCTATCAGCGGGCGAAACACGTGGTTACCGGAAGATTTCTTGACTTCCTGGCCGTAAAAGGGAAAAAGGAACCGGTTAAAGTGTTTGAGCTGGTCTGCGAAAAAGGAAATGAACTGGCAGGATGGTTCGAGCTCTCTGAAATGTATGACCGCGCAATTCAACTGCATCTCGAAAGAAAGTGGGATG
>JAQUZA010000400.1 GCA_028691595.1 Candidatus Rifleibacteriota bacterium | reverse complement strand
AAATTATAAAAAAAACGAAAACTTAAAACATTACTCACTTTTTAACGCACCTTCAATGGCTCGAAAACCCTTTGTTTATGAGTCGTTGAGGGTGTTTTTTATTATCGCAAGTGTCAAAGACGGGATTCTAACAGATAAGTTTATAAAAGCGTAACCCTTAATTGGTCGAATCTTCTGACAGCATCTTTTCCTGGCAGGCGACCACGTATGTACAGGTCAAATCACCGGTTACATTATTCATGGTTTCAAACATATCGAGAATGGGGTTAATACCCAGAGCAAAGGCAACCACCTGCGAAATCTGAGCTTCGGTCAGACCCATGCTGTTGAGAATAATGAACAGCAGCATCAGGCTTCCACCGGGTATGCCACCGGCACCAACAGCGGCCAGAACAGTTGTTACCACCAGAACCAGCAGACTGCCAAACCCAAGATCAATGCCAAAAATATTGGCAGCCAGAATAGCGAACATTGGCAGATGAATGCATACGCCGTCCATGTTTACTGTGGCACCCAGTGGCAGAGCAAAATCAGCAAGTTCACGCCTGACCTTAAGGTCTTCGGCAGTTTTGAGGGTAACCGGCAATGTTGCACCTGAGCTTCTGGTGACAAATGCAGTTATCATAGCCTCCTGGGCATACTTAAAAAATCGCAGCGGGCTTGTTCCGGTCAGAAGTTTGATCATCAATGAATAAACAACAGTAATCATCAGAAGGATTCCGATTATAATGCCAATACCGATATTGAAGTACGGGCCGGCCAGGTCGGGGCCATACTGGGTAAAATTGACGATAGTCAAAGCCAGAATACCGATTGGAGCATAATCCATAATCCAGTCAACCATTACGAAAAGTATACGGTTGACCGCGGCAGCAAGGCACGGCAGACTGCTGAGAGCAGAGGTTTCGTCATCCTGCCTGCCTTCTTCTGCGGCATCGAGAAGAACTCGCAATGCCAGACCCGCAAGGATTGCAAAGACGATAACTGCGAGAAAATTGCCTTCTGCGAGCGCTTTGAACGGGTTTTCAAACATGCTCATAAAGACTGCAGAAAGCGAAGTAGCACTGGCAGCAGAGGCTGTATTTATGCCGGCAGCGCCTGCTTCTCCGGCTGTCAACTGCATACCACCCTTACCCGGGTTGATGCCCAGAGCGAAGAGAGTTCCGATAATGGCCGCCAGAAATGAGGTAATCATGTAGAGAATGATTACCCGCAGGCCGATACGGCCGAACTTTTTGAGTGGCAGGCTGGCAGCACCCTGAAACAACGAGAAAAAAATGAGCGGCACAACGATCATTTTGAGCATTTTGACCAATACCAGCCCAAGGGGTGACAGCCAGGCATCGAGAATGCCTTTAAGAGCCACCCCATGGCTGACTTCTGCATACCAGCAGATTATGCCGACAAAAGCGCCAATCAGAAAGGCTCCAAGCATACGATAAAGAATAGGAATACCGCGATATCTGGCAATTATACCCATCAAAGCACCTCGTGTTCTGGTAGTTTCAATATTTATACCATGACCCGGAATAAATAATGTAGGGGTTCAACAAGTTGAACCCCTACAAAAAAGATCGAAAATTATAAAAGAACTAAAAGGATCAGAAGGAGATTTCTGATGACAGGTAAGGCAAACCTTTAACAATTTGCCAGACGTTATTGATTTTTTTCCAGGTAACGACCGGCGAAGGGCTGAGAACCGTTGAAACATTTTCGAAACCACCTGCTGCACCTGGTTTTCTCGATGCGTCAATGGCCATATAGGTGGTTACTTCAATGGTATCTGCATCTATAACCTTGTGAGCGGTTGGCACAAACTTGTAGCTGTTGATCGTATATCTTGTGAGACGATCGAGAGTGATTGTTTCAAGAGCAGAAGAAGCCAGAGTTCCAGCGGCATTTTGAAAATCTGCGGCAATAAAGGGCATAAACAGAGCAACGCGCTCTGCTGGTGTCTTAAGGCCGGCAGGGTCTTCTTCTAGTGAGGTTTTCATGGTGGTATATGAAGTTGCAACGGTGGGATAATTTGCAACCAGAGTGGTGTCAAAACCAGAATCTAATGGAGCAGCAGCCGGGTTGCTGCCACCGCCACCGCCGCCACAGCCGAGAAGGGCGATTGCGAGACAGAAAACGGTTATAAGACTGATTAATCTGAGCTTCATGTGTTAACTCCAACAATAACTTGAATGAGAACCTTAATTTTGCTGGTGATTATACACGAAACGGTACACTTTGCCAAACAAGTTATATTGGCAGCAGAACCTGGCCTCAGTCAGTGCGGGGCTTTTGTGGCTGCAGATGCCGCCTGTCAAGCAGTAAAGGCGGCCTGGAATCAATCTATCACTCAAATTTTATATCGCGAAGATCGCCAAGGCCACTGAAAATGGCTTCCCATTTGGTGCCGACTCTGAGTTTCATGAATTGATCAAGGCTTAATGGCTTGTCGCGAAGTTTTGAAATTTCAAATTCAGCTGGATCGCCATCTTTTCGGGCCTTGACAAGATATTTCTCGATGCGGGCCTTTTCGGTGAGATCACCGAGGGCCGGTGGAACATTGTTGCTGGCACCGGAATCAGGCCAGCGCGGCTCGTCGGTTGTTCCCTGAAGTTCGATTGAAGCAAATGGCACCCAGCGATCGATGTCATAGGTGACCTTTTCGTCATAAACGGGCTCTTTACGAAACTTCTGACGTTTAACCCGCCGGGTGCGCTTTTCTTCTTTATACTCAGGCACCATCTTGTATTTAGCCTTGAAGCGGCCATTGCCAAGATCGACCTTGCCGTCTTCAACTTTCTTTTCGCCGATTTTAACCTTTTCGGTGTAATCTTCGCTGACTTCTTCAAAGCCATCGGGAATCTCTTTATGAGAACGAATCTGACGTTCACTGCTGAATTTGCGGGCACCGGAAGGAACTTCGTTGGCCCAGGCATCTTCGCGCACTGTCTTGTATTCAGCGCGTTCAATCTGGCGCACCCACTGATTGGCGGTAATCTCTATTTTGAGAGCCTTTTCGTGGCAACTCAAAAAACTCAAAATGAGAAACAGCAGAGCAATCACGCCACAACCGGCCTTCAGCCAGAGAGGAGCAGGCTGAACCGGCCCTGGTGGGCCCTTTTTGCCACCCATGGCGGGGGTTTCTCCGGAATCGGGAGGAATTTCTTTTACTGCACGGTTTTTGCCCACTGAGCGGTCAGAACCACAACCAGTGCATCTGGTCGAAGAAGCAGGGCTCATATTCGAACAGAAGGGGCATATCCAGTCGGGGCCGGCGTTGGCTTTTGCCAGTTCGGCTTCGTCGGTTATGGCCTTCGCGTCGTCTTCGACATAGAATTTGACATTTTCGCTGCGAACCGCACCACAGGCATCGCATTGCTGAGCTGAACCACGATTTTTGGCGTTGCAGTTGGGGCAGTCCCAGACACCTTCGACTATCTCTTCGATAACCCGGACTCCGTTGCCGTCAACATTCTTCTGGCCGCCATTTTTGCTTTCATTATTCGCGTTCATCTCAATTGCTCCATACTATATTCTTTATTCAGGACCACAAAACTCAAATGAAAATCTGGTCATTGAGGACAAATCTGCCAAACCGGGTTGCTTCTGCTCAAAACAGCAGAGCAAAGCGGAAAAACAAATCAGGTCAGGTCGTAGAATTTTAAAGTATCCATGCTGCTTATATTTCTTTCACAGCGATCCGAAGCCAGCATAACATAAAGCAGAGGGTAAATCCAGAATTTTCTCCCGAAAAATAGCGTTGCTATTTTTTGTGGGTTGGGTTTTAGAGTTTTCGGCCTGTTGAACGTCCCGAAAAATCTGAAAATTGGATTTTTTGGGACCAGGTTGAATGAAATGACGTCTATTTTTTGCC
>JAQUZA010000399.1 GCA_028691595.1 Candidatus Rifleibacteriota bacterium | reverse complement strand
CCAGATACTGCTTGTGGGTGGCAGAACGGGAGTGTCAAGAATTTGCATTCCTGCGGCGATTTGCTGAGTTTCATAGCCCTGCAAAGACGCTTTCCCGTCTAATGCAACGGTGTAGGCAATACGTTTGCCGCTCGGGCTCGGCAGAAATTCAACTATCTTGCCATCAGGCTGGATAGAACGCATAACTTCCCAGGTGCCGGCAAGATCATTCATGGTCGGTATTCTTGAGCCCGGTGCCTGACGACGCAGAACAACCGGAGCCCGATAGTTTCCGTCGCCAATGGGAATTTCAATCATGCCTTTGAACTCATCACCAGTTACAATGCCATCGACAGAGAAGTAAGTCCAGGGGGCAGTCGTAACCGAAGTATTGGTACGGAAAGCTCCATGAGCGGCCCCATTACTGCCGATCAGAAAATTACCATTTTTGAAACCGGTAATTTTGCTGCCCATAATCGAAGTCAACCGGCCATCAGGGCCAACAATAAAAGTCAGATCGGTTGTATAAGTTGCCGGAACAGAGTTTCCAACAATAATACTGCTGACAGCGAGCTGACCCGACCAGATGCCCTGGGCAGCACTGACATTGGTAACCCGTTCAAGAGTGTAAGATGCCGGAAACCCCTCGGGCCCTATGGTTCCGCCGTTATAACCTGTCAGTTTTCCGTCATGCTTGAGAGTCATGGGGGTTCCATAGTCATCCATGCCACTGGTCAACGCAAACGAACCATCCTGATTGACCTTATAGGTTCCGGCCTGCCAGAAGCCGTCGCCATGATCGATTATGTTGCCACGACCATCAAAGATAAATGAGTTGATGCCAATACCATTATGCTTAACAAGCCAGGCACCACCAAGGGTAGCATCGTAGTAAATTACTGTAGGCGCAGGAACCTCAGGAACAATCGAAGAAGTGCGGGTTGCTACAAACCACCAGCGGTCATTATAAGCAACACCCTTTTCATCGCCCGGGGTCAGATGGCCGCCAAAAGAACTGCCCATAATGTCTGAGCCTTCACCGGTCATACTGTTGCCATTAACCGTTGCGCTCCAGAGAGTTCGATAACCCATGCTGCCGCTGGCAACACGCAAATCAGCCCAGCTCAGCTTGTTTCCTGTCACGCGGCCATCGTTGATGGTCTGCAGCCAGGTCTGGCCTTCATCGACCCAGACTTCCGGGTCCATGGTGAATACAGAACTGCCTGCATTCTGGCGAATAACTACTTCCATAGGTGCTTCGCCGGCCATTTCAACGCCCTGGGCATCAGTTTGCTGACAGAGCCAGACACCCTTAACGTCAGCAGGGGCAACCGGCGCAGTCGGTGCTGTTACAGCAGGTTCTTTGGGGGAAGCGGCGACTATGCGTGAGGGGCCGTATTCCTGGCCACCTATCAGCCATGTCATCTTAAAATAATAGGTCAGGCCGTTCTGCAGGCCAGTTACCGTGTATGAATTCTTGACGTTCTCGATCTTTTTTGAACCCGAACCCACTTCGGCATCAAAACTGTAATAAAGGTTATAGGATTCGGCATTTGGAACCTGGTCCCAGTTGAGAGTCACAGAACCGCTGGCGCTCATTGCCACCAGTGGCCAGATCGGTGCCGGAGCATCATCTACCGGCAACGGCTGCCTTGGAACCACGGTTCCGTCAGCAAGAATGCGGTATTCTTTGAGCATCAGGGTCGAAGGGTCACGAACGACGACGTTTATGACACCCTTCTCGACCGCATCGGCATCGAGATATTCGACTGAAGGCTGAGCAAATGAAGTTGAAGAGGCCAGACCCGGAAAAGCGAAATACTTTTTGATTTCACTGCCGGCTGGCGGAAAACCGATCTCGGAAGTCTGGGTCGCAGACCAGTGAATGAGGACTGGCAGGCCATTGGCAGTGCCGCCAAAAACAACCGACTGATCTTCGGGCATGATAATGGCGGCCGAAAGATTGCGCAGCGAGGAACCATCAGAAAGAATATAGGATTGTATCTTTCCAGTCTGTGGGTCGATGGTTGCAATGGCAAAACGCTGTTTTGCGATGTCGCTGAAAGTAATCATCGGGGGCTTGGTTGCGCCAAGCCCCTGTCTCAGCACGCGCAAGGCACGCAGGCCTTCGGCGCCGCCGACCCCTTCCCATAATTTGGCAGAGGTAAGAGTCCAGCCGTTTTCGATATCCTGTTTTATGCCACCATCGAAGCTGACGCTGATCGGCGTAAAAACGAAATTTGTAAAGGTCTTGTTGGTCATGGTGCGGTCAAAGGCATCCTGGTAGGCAGATGGGCCTGTTGCGCCGCCAGACAAAATAAATTCAGTTGCTTCGCGCACCTTGGCTGCTAGATTTGCCGGGGCAGCCACAACCAGTTCAGGGTTGGCAACTACCGAAACCACAACCTGAGCCAGCACGTCGTTCGAATCACCGCAACCAACCGGGGTAACGGTAACTTCGTTGTTACCGCTCTTCAGATCGGAAGCGCCGTGAAAGTCGGTTTTGCCGCCAAGAGAACCACCTTCGATCTTAACCTGGCAGACGGTAGTGCGCTCAGGCACGCCAGAGAAGAAGGTTTCGGCTTTACCAGTTTCATCAACCGGAACGGTTTTTGTGAGAATGGTAGTGGGGTTTTTCTGGTCACCGGCATTGACAACGATGAGACGCAGGGTAACATAGGCCTGACCGGCACCGCGAAGCGCCGATCTGATAGTACCAACTGGCACTTTAGCGTCAGGAATCACCACATTCAGGGCAACATTCGCTGAACCAGTGGTGGGTGGAATATCAGCAATGACCGAAGCCAGATCCTCAGCGTCTGATCCAGGCCCAAACAGCTGGCAACCGACCAGAGAAAGAGACAACACCATCGAAACAACGACGAAAAAGAACCAGAAACGGGAACTGGGCTTCATACAGCTATAATCCTCGCGCAAAAAAATCGAATCCTCAAAATTTTATGCACGTATCCTAACAAGGACGAGTTTTGCAGTCAATCTTTATGCAAAATAAAAACCGGTTGTTAAAAAATTTCTAGAATGAAATGCGGGCGGCAGTAAAAACTGCCGCCCGTGATTTTCACAAAGTTATTAGCGCTCAACGCAGGCAGTAAAAAGATGCAGCGGAACAAAAAAGCCGCCACAGCAGGCCTAAAACCTTTCATACAAGCATTTTTTTCAGCTCGTCCATGCTTAAGCCGGTAGCACTACTGATTTCTTCCAGCGGGCGACCGAGTTTATACAAATTGCAGGCGACCTCAAACTTGCCTTCGAGTTTGCCTTCGAATTTGCCCTGTCTGAAGGCTGCGCCTCTGATAACGGCCATATCAAATGCTTCGCGTTCGCGGTCTTCCATGCGGCGGCGCAGTTCTTCGTCGGCGTTAATTTTCTGGTGTTCGGTGATGGCCATGGCGATTTCCTCGTCTTCTGAAAAAATCTCATTGAGGTTCACCTTCATTTTAGCATAAGCCCGCGAAAATTTCATCATGTGCAGCCACTTTTCGAGCTGGGTTCGCAACACTTCCGAGCGTTTGCGATTGAACCGGGTCAGGTCGAGATAATGCAGCGCCATTGTGTCTTTAAGAACGATGCTACCGTCGTCATTGCGAAATCGGAAAATTTCCTGAACCTTTTGTGACTGTGGAAAAAGCCGGAAATTCAAAATCGAAATGCCGGTAGCGCTCGTCAGTTGTGAAAAATCTTCGCCGCGCTGTGCCTGGCTGGCGTAAAGGGTCGCAACATAGTAAGCGGTGCGTTCAACAAAAGAAGGATCTCTGATGACCTGCGCTTCAACTTCATACCAGCGTTCAAGCTCATCCTTAACCTTGATGTCAACGATGCTTTTCTTGCGGTCTTCAAAACGCGCCGGATTGAACGGGTTGAGATACTGAATC
>JAQUZA010000398.1 GCA_028691595.1 Candidatus Rifleibacteriota bacterium | reverse complement strand
TGCGCCCGGGTTACCTGTTTTCGATACCAGTCGACAAACCCGAAAGAGCCATGAAACTTGCCAAACTGCCCGGTAAAATCTTCGTGGTGCAGATGAACCCAGTCATATTTACTGATTTCGCCATTCAAAACCTGGGTGTCATAAAAACTCTCGAAGGGAATCTGCGCGTAGTTCAAAACAAGTGTCACCGCGTCGTCCCAGGGTTCGGCGTAATCGGGAGAATATACGGCCACCTTCGGCGCTTTTTCAAGCAGCACCTTTTCCATATTTTCTTCTTCGATCAAGGCATAAATCTGCTCAACCTGCCCCGACGAAAGGGTTTCGATGCTGACCCCCGCCGAACGCGCCCGTTCACGTATCTCTGGCAGGTCTTCGGCAAGAAACGCGCCACCACGATAGTTCAGCAACCATTCAACGTCTGTGCCGGTCTTGTCGAGAACCCAGTAGGTCACCCCGTAACTGCGCAGATGATCTGTCTGCGAATCATCCATGGGAATGAGCAGGTGCCGGGCTTCGACTGTAACACCTATAAGCAGCATGGCCGCTATCAGAAGGCCAAGGCAATGCTTTTTCATTTTTTACCTTCCTTTTCGCTGCCAGATTGCATAACAGCGAGAATCTTGCGGTATCTGCCGCTGCGCAGGTCAGAGGGAAAGCTCTCAACGAAGCTCTGCAGGCTTTCTCTGATTTCAGCGGCCGGCGCTGGCTGTTTAAGCAGCATTCTCAATCTTACTTCAAGAAGATCAGCAGTTTTATAATTTTCAGGGTTTTCTTTCGCATAAGATTCAATATCTTTAATGAGCTCGACAGTATCTGAAGAATTGCGCTGCCGCAGCAACAGCAGATCAGCCTGCATTTCGCTTATAAGCGCCGTTGCCGACGCATTTTTTTTGATAGCCTCTGTGAGCTCGGCAGCAGCTTCAGTGTGTCTGCCGCTCAGCTTCAGGCGCTCGGCCTTGAGAGAGCGTTTTAGCAGGTCAAAATCGCCAATTGAACGTCTGGTAATATAAAGAGCCATTTCAAGCGCATCATTGACGTAATCGCCCTCGGAAGTTTCTTCAACGATCTTTTTCAATTCAGACAAAGCCTTCTGGTAATCACCCTGATGCATGGCCAGTCGGGCGCTTTCGAGCTGCAACAGGCTGATATGGTCCTGGCGGACGGCAATACCCATATCGAGTGCCTCAAAATCAGGGTTCTGCAGCTTTTTGCCAAGTTCAGTCAGCAAAGATTCAGCTGCCGCAAATTTTTCTTCGAGAATCAGGAGCCTGGCCTTAAGCAAAGCCGCGAAAGTTGCCTGCACCGGCACTGCCCGCAGCAGGTCGCTCTGCAGAATGCCATCAGCAAACCCGTGAGCCTCAGTGAGGTCGTGGCGTTGTTCGAGAGCAAAGCGTGCCAGGTCGAGAAGCAGGGTCGCCTTGATTTCTGCATCGGCCACTCCGGGCTTTTGCGAAATTGCGGCGGCGGCCGCATATGCCCGTTGCTGCCAGCTTTCGTCATGAGGGGCCATACGCAGCAGCAGGTCAGCGAGCATCAGCTCAAGACTCGATTCAGAACGGCTCTTCATGACCTTTTCAGCAACATCAAAATGAAATTCTGTCGGGATCAGCAAAGCTTCCTGCTTTAAACGGTCATAGAAGGCGTAGTCAAAACCACCGGCGGAATCACCGATAATTGCATCTATTTTTTCGATATCGTTCAGATCGGCTCTGCGAAAGTAAAATTCAAGAAGAGCCTGCATAATCGCCGGGTTATGCCCCTCGCTGCGCAACTGCAAAAGCCGCGTTTCAAAGTTGAAACCGGCAACCCTGGCATCATAAAGTTTTTCAAAAATTTCAGGCTTATAAATGCCGGCCACCAGAACATGCAGATATTCTTCAAGGGCTTCCTGGCGCTTGCCAATGGCATCGAGAACCGTTGCCTTCTCTTCTGAAAACAGAGTTACGTTCTGCAGCAGAGTGCGGGCTTCTTCAAATGCCTTGAGCGCTTCGTCATACAACTGATGTTCGATCAAAACACTCGTAAATTCAGTAAAAAACTCGCGGGCAGGCATGTATGGGCGATTCAAAGGCAACCGCCAGGTGTCGACCGCTTCTTTCTTTTTCCCCTGCACAAACTTGCAGTGACCCATTTTTCGCAAGGTCCCCCAGTCATCCGGAAGAATCCGCAACACCAGTTCAAGCGTACCAACGGCCTTCTCGAACTCACCGGTTTCGATCTGCAGGTCGGCAAGCTTGCGCAACAACTTCAGATGATTCGGCAGGTCACTCACTTCCATAATCACGTCAATCGCCTTGTCTTTGCGGCCCAGAGCCAAATAGCAGTCAGAGGCGTATTCGGCAAACACATTGCTGCGATATCGAGATCTCCGGCTCTCAAGCGTCTGCAGCAACTTTTCAACTTCGGCTGATCTTACAGCCAGATCGAGCAGCTCATTGAAAGCTTCTGGTGCTGTACCGGTCTCGACAAGCTTTTCGAGCAGCAGCCAGGCCTCATCTTTGCGACCTGCCTGCAGATAAAATTTTGCCAGGTTTCTGGCCAGCTGAATATCATTTGGCTGAGCCTTGCGCCATTCTTCGATAAGTTCGATGCCCTGTCTGAATCTCTGCAGTTCATAAAGAATATTCAACAATTCTTCGCGCGCCATTCTGATATTGTCTTCTGACTGCTCAGAAGTTATCATTTCGTTGAGCAGTTCGATCGCCTGCTCGTATTCTTTCTGATCACGCATGATCGCCGCCAGTTGCCGCCGGGCAATCGTTGCATGAATATCGTCAGGGAATTTTTCAATGACATCTTTAAGCTGCTGCCGTGCCAGATTCAGGCGACGCATGCGCAGGGCCCCCATGGCGTTCTGATACAGGTCGGCGGCTTCGGGCGAGTAGCTCATACGCTGCGCCTCAGCTGCAGAGCAAAACCAGAAGAGAAAAATTGCCAGCAGCAGGCCGAGATTGCTGCGCGGCGCTCGCAATGACACAGCTCCCCTGTCGTTGTCAGGCGCTTTTTTTAACGGCTTGCGGGGTAAAACAGGCATTTTCATTTTTCACCCCCATAGATGTTAAGAGATTTGTAATAGTCGTTGAGCAGCGGCTTGTAAGATGGCGGAAACTCTTCTTTGAGATCGCCCAGAAAATCTTTGCTCAGATCGCGTGTATCAGAACCGATTTCACCTAAGGGCTTGTCGGGCTGCTGCTGAATTATTTCACGGGCTTTGTTTGCCTTGCGCTCTTCGCTTTCTTCATCGCGATTTTTAATTGCCTTCTGGGCCCGCAGCATGCGGTCATATATCGACTTCTGCTTTTCTGCAACCTTGCGGCGCAGCTCCGGGTCGAGCATTTGCGTCTCGACATCCTGCATATCGTTGATTACATCGTCAAGACGGCCCATGGTATTCATCTGCTGACGGCTTTCGCGCATCAACTTTTCAAGTGCTTCTCTAATCTGGCGCTGTTCCATGGCCATGCGTTTCATTTCTTCGAGAGACTGGCCGCTCTGCGGCGACATCTGTCTCTTCATCATTTCGCGGTAGAGGCTGAGCTGCCGGCGTGTCAGGTTTTTAAACTGCTGCAGGGCATCCATCGGGTTAGACGAAGAATCTCCACTGCCCTGCTGATCTTGGGCCCGCATCAATTCAATAGCCAGACGATTAAAGCGGCGCATGATCTCCTGCTGGTCTTCCCAGGCGAGGCTTAGCGCCCGGTCTTCGAGATTCTTCACTATATGCGAAAACATGGTCTGAGTGTTTTTGATGGCTTCAACCGCCGTTGGATCAACCGAAAAGCTGCTTTTAACAAGATTATCGAGGTCAAACTCAAGTTCGCTGCCCTGCTGTTTAACCAGCACCTGCAAAAGGGAAACCTGATCGATGATGCC
>JAQUZA010000397.1 GCA_028691595.1 Candidatus Rifleibacteriota bacterium | reverse complement strand
TACCATAATCAGTTCAGACATTCGCAATTTTACAGCTATTTCTGAGAAATTTCCTCCAGAAGAAATCGTCAGTCTTTTAAATGATTACTTTTCAGCAATGGAAACTGCCATAACCGCTAACGGTGGCTCCATTGAAAAGATCGTCGGAGATGCTATCATAGCGGCGTTTTAAAGTGATTCAGGCAGCGGAAGCCACTCTGTCAGGGCATGTGAGGCAGCGCTTGAAATGCGCCGGCAACTGGCAGCATTCAATGCTGAGAGGCAACAAGCCGGAAAATTTACCATAGAAACCGGAATTGGCATTGCCACCGGCGAAGCCGTGCTGGGATTTGCCGGCACAGCTGGCCGACGCGAGTTTTTTCTGATTGGTGATGTAATACAGCGTGCGGAGACACTTGAATCCTTAACCAGAAACGGCGTAGCCAGCCGGGTCTTTATCGACCAGACAACCTTTGGACTTTGCTGCAATTCAATCAATTTTGTCGAAGACATCAGCTGCGAATCAACTTCTTACCGGGAGCTGAGGAATGTATAGCGACAGTCAGGCAATCTTCAAAACTTCACTCCGTGCCAAACCAGGTAAGCTTTTGGCTATCTGGCTCTTTCTCATAATTCTGCCATTTACTGCTCTGACAATAATTTCTGAAATCATTCTCTCGCAAAGTGAAGAAAAGCTGGCACTTCAAGCAAAACTAAAGCTTTGCCACGAGCTTCAGGACTTTCGCGACAACCTCAACTTTACAAAAATGCTGGATTTTGAATTCAACCGGCTCTTTTCGCCGCCGGCTTCAGCGGCTATCGGACTGCAGGCTGAAAAATTTGCAGAATACCTGCAAAAGCAGCTCAACATAGGGGTAATGGCGGTTTTCAGTTATCAGGCCCAAAGTGATGATTTTTCTTCATACGTTGCAGTGGCGCAAAAAAGTGCTTTTGGCCTTTTTTCACGCACAATGATGAAGAATCTGCTGATTTTTTACGGCAGCGAAACAAAAAACCCAGATTTAGCAAACAGCAGACAGAAAAGTCTTCGATTTAACAGTTATCTGCAAAGCCTGTTAGCAACAACTGGCGAGCCAAATCTGAAACCCCGACAAACCATGGCCGCAATTTCCGGAAAGCCTGGCTTTGGTCGTCTGATACTTTATTATCTGCCCTTTAGCGGCAAACCAGGGGTCAGCAGCGGGCACCTTCTTATCATACGCGAACTTGATATTCCCGTGAGACAAATGTTGTTGTCAACCAGCCGAAGGGTCGTTAACAGGGGCTTTAAAAGACTGATCACTTCGACAAGCGAAGGTTTGCAGGCGATTTACAATCATAACCCCGAGCATCTTGAATTTAACAGTTCATCTGATGAAGGGATCAGCCTGAGGGCCCTGCCCTCAGGCGACTTGCTGCTGCGAATTGTTACCGATGGCAGTCTTTACCCCAAAAACCTGGTGAAAATCATTGAGAGGCTGCCAGTGCTTAAAGTTGTTGCCCCGCCACCTGTGCTGGCTCACCCCTTGCGTTCCACGATGGCCAGGACCCGTGTAGCCGGGCTGATTCTCGTTCTCTTTGCCACCATCATTATTCTTCGCATCCATCTATTTGGTTTCGGGGGCAACCTTAAAATCGGGCCAAGATTATTTTTGAGCTTTCTGGCAGCCTCTATCCTGCCCTTTTCAACCTTTATTGCAGCTGCTGCATGGCATCAGCAGTTTCTCGAAGATTTTTCCCGGGCTGAAATAAGCCAGTTTATTCAACTGCATGCCGATCAGATCAACAGATCGATCGGTGCAAATCTTAGTGCGAGAGAGCTGCAGCTGGCTGATCTTGGCAAAACTCTCGGCAATCTTGAACCCGAAGCGGCAATTGCTCTTCTAAAGAAATGGCTGCCGGAAAACGCCGCATCGCTGGTAGTCTACAATCATGATGGCAACGAAGAAACTATTGCCCATGAAAAAACCGACAAGCTAAATGACCTTGAGGCCGACATGAAGGATCTTGGCTTTACGGCTCTGAGAAATGCTCTCAAGCCAGTGGGGCCAGACGGAGTCAGCAATGAACAAATTCTTGGTCTCATAAACTTTAAATCCAAGAATCTCGGCCTGGTGCTTGAAACAATTGGAACCCTGCATAACGCGATTTCCAACAACCTTGGATTTCTTTTCGCCAATTTTCCCGTTTTTGTTGATGATAAACGCTTTGCCGCTCCCAGTGCCCTGTTGTTGATGAAATTCAAAACGCGCGATTTACTCGCCGCGATGATTGAAGAAAACTCCGAAATGCTGCAAAACTCGACTCATGGCAATTATCTGATACAAAAATGTTTTATCCCCCTTGAATTACCGACTGAGCTGCCCCGGTTTAACAGAGCACTATTTCTGCCTGATTTTGACATGCATTCAATTATGCAGGTCGCTGAAAAAACCGCTCAAACGCGCTCAGCATCATCATGGTCTGACTCAAACACTAATAACATCGCCGTTTATCTTCACAATCTCAATTGTATTCTCATCATCAAAGCCACCAGACTTCGTTCTTCTGACGAAACAGCCTATTGGTCTACCTTCCAGATCATTATCTATTTTCTCCTGGTCGTCGGCACTCTCGTTGCTTTTCTGCGCAAAACGCTTGTTGAACCAATTCACGTTCTGAAAAAAGCTGCCGAAAAAGTTGCGGCCGGAGACTACTCGCAAGTAGTAGACTTCAGGTCGGGTGATGAGTTTGAACCGCTTACCAATGCCTTCAACGGCATGACCGCCGGGCTTCTTCAGAAAGAAAGGCTGAGCAGCTACGTTTCTGCAGAAGTAATGCAGGAAGTCGAGGCAGAAAGTGGCGTAAGCCTGCAACCCGGGGGCGAGCGCATTGAAGTAAGCGTCCTATTTATCTCTCTTTCAGGCTTAAAGGATTTTCGCAAAAATTCAAGCCCCGAAAAAGTCACTGAAGCCATGAGCAGCTTGATAGATACTGCCAGCAGCATTGTCGGCCGATTCAACGGTAACATTGACAAATTGATCGAAGACACACTCATGCTTGTTTTCAGGCAACAGTCGAGCGAAAATGGCCACGTAATGTCTGCATGCCGCGCCGCCCTTGAGATAAGCCATTCCTTTGCGTTGAACACAACCTTCAAGCTGTGGGCCGGTATCGCTTCCGGCCCGGCCGTTTCGGGCAAAATCGGCTCAAAACACGGGAAACTGGATTTTACTGTCATTGGCAACCCGGTCAATCTTGCCGCCCGTCTCAAGGCCCAGGCCGGCAAAACCTGCGAAACCGGTATCATTGTCTGCCCCACCACCATCAGAATGCTTAAGGGTGCCGCGCGGCTGCGCTTTATCGAACGTACAGAAATAAAGGGAAGGTCAAGAACCTTCCCTTTATATGAGCTTCTTGAGCTGCGCTGAGTTTACCAGCCGAGAATCCATGCGAAAATCAGAGGTGCAACGATAGTTGCGTCTGATTCGACGATAAATTTTGGGGTATTGATATCAAGCTTGCCCCAGGTGATCTTTTCGTTCGGAACGGCACCAGAATAAGAGCCGTAGCTGGTTGTGGAATCTGAAATCTGACAGAAATAGCTCCAGAACGGAGTATCAGTTCTTTCAAGATCCTGATAGAGCATCGGCACAACGCAGATCGGGAAATCGCCTGCAATACCGCCACCAATCTGGAAAAACCCGATGCCTTTGCCACCGGAATTATTGGTATACCAGTCAGCCAGCCACATCATGTATTCAATGCCGGATTTCATGGTTGAAGGCTTGATTTCACCCTTGATGCAATAAGAAGCGAAGATGTTGCCCATGGTTGAGTCTTCCCAGCCTGGTACAACTATCGTAATCTTCTTTTGAGCTGCTGCCAGCATCCAGCTGTCTTTGGGGTCGATTTCGTAGTATTGT
>JAQUZA010000396.1 GCA_028691595.1 Candidatus Rifleibacteriota bacterium | reverse complement strand
GCAGCAGTTGCTGCAGTGCTGATGCTGCTGGTAGCAGTTCAGCTGATCAATGCCGCCAGTATTCCCCAGGAAGTAGAAGAACTGCGCATGAAATATGAGCGCCTCTATCGGCAGTATACACAGGCGATCAGCGAAGCCAAAAGCAGCGCCGCCGCAGAGCTCGGCAAAGAGGTCGAAACGGCAAAACGTCGCTACGAAGAAGCCCGCAAAGCCCTGACCCCGACCCAGAAAACCCAGCAGAAGATCAAAGAAACAGCCGAAAAGTTTAAAAATACTGTCGACACTCTCTTTTCTTCAGGCGATAAAGACGAAACCCCTGTTGTAACCGCAAGCAAAGAACTGCCGGGTTACAGCGATTTCAAGATAAGAATAGATGGCGACAACTATTGCGGCCAGTTTGCCATGACCTCAGTATTCAATGGCATGGGCGTTTCCAAAGATCCGCAGCAGATTTACAAAGATACCAACCCCGCCGGTATTTTCACCAGCCCGCCGGCAATTGTCGAATACCTGAACATGAACGGTATCGATGCCTCACAAAAACAGAATGCCAGCATTGCTGATATTACCCGCAAACTCGATGCCGGTCTTCCGGTTATCGTTCTCATGAATTCAGGCAGCGGTGTCCCCCACTGGGTAAACGTCTACGGTTACAATACCGATGCAAGCGGCAAAGTGGTTTCTTTGAAGCTGCGTGATTCTTACTGGGGCACTTCCAAGGGCATCGACATGGATGTCGAAAAGTTTAAAACCGCCTGGAACGACCCCGTCGGCACCAAACTGCCAAACAGCCTGCTCGGCTATTCTAACCTGATGGTCGATATCAAAGGCACCCGTGAACCGGCGCAGTCGCCTTCAGCACTTAACTTCAACTTCAACACCGCCATGGAAGACAACATGTCCAGCGGTATCAACGATGTGGTCACAGGCTTCAAGCGCATTGCTCCGATGCAGCTGGCCGGCGGGCTTGTAAAATGCGTTCTTGGCATACCCGGAACTGCTCTCGGCATCACCAGCAAAGCCATCAACAAAGGCGGCGACCTGATTGTAGACTGGGGAAAATCGCGACTTGACAAGGGTGGCTTCGGCAATACCCTTCTGGGCGGCACTGCAGTAGTCGCCGGCAGCGTTGTTAAAGCTACAGGCTTTGTAACCAAAGCAGCAGGCAATCTGCTCTCTGGCGTTGCTTCGGTGGCCGGAAACTTCACCAAAAAACTTGGTTACGTTTTCGCCCGCTGAGCTTAAAATATCTACTCAGGTAATTAAATGGGCTTCTTTTCTACACTTTCGTCACTATATGTTCTTGCAGCTCTGGTGTTTCAGGCTGTAGCACTTGGCTTTATCGCCCTCGACAACGCCTGCAGTTCAAAGCGGCCCGGCTGGCTGGCACTGACTCTTCTTACCGGGCCAATAGGGCTGCTGGCTTACCTGTTCAAGGGCCGCAGCTAAAATTTTCAAATTGTTCAGGGGCTGTCTTAAATGGCAGCCCCTGATCTGTTTTAGATAATTACATTGAAACGTTGTTAAGCATGCACTTTTCATTTAATATAAAAAAAACAATGAAAGGTGCAAAAGAATGGGAAAGGACAAACTTTTCAGGCTTCTCGCCTGCATGTTGGTATTTTCTCTTGCGACAAACTCAATGACCATAGCTAAAACAGGCTACCGGGAGCCTGCCAGAAACATCATCAAGATCGTCGACAAGCCCAATCCTCCTCAGATCAGCGTCAGCCCCGCCGGCAATTTCGCACTGCTGGTCGAATACACAACCCAGCTCAGCCTCGAAGACCTCGCCGAACCTCAGGCAAAACTTGCCGGAATGAGAATTCTCACCAGATACAACATTCCAAAACGCAGCTATTTCGTGCAAAGCATGAGTCTGCTTGAACTTGCCAACGGCAAAACGACTCCGATTAAGCTTCCTGAAGGCTCCAGGTTCGGGTTTCCAACCTGGTCACCCGACGGAAAACTTCTCGCAGCCGCCTGGTATAAGAAGGGTGGCTCCGAAATCTGGGTATTCGACCCCTTCAAAAATACCGGCAAACTGGTTTCGCCGCCCCGCCTCAACTCTGTTCTGATCGGGCCCTGCTGGTGGAGTCGTGACAGCCGTCACCTTTACGTGCCGCTCTGGCCGGAAAAGCGCGGGTTACCACCTGAAGCTCCGCTTATCCCTGAAAGCCCCGAAATTCAGGAAACCGATGGCAAAGTTTCACAGTTGCGCACCTACCAGGATCTTATTCAAACCGACCACGACGAGCGACTCTTCGAATATTATGCCACTTCTCAGATCTTCCGTTTCGATGTAAAAACCGGCAAGGGTTCAAAGTTCGGCAAAGCCGACCTGATCAGCCACATCGTGGTTTCACCCGATGAAAAATATGCAGTGGCCAAAATCATCGAGAGATCCTTTTCGCGCACCGTTCCGGTCAATCTTTTTGCCCACCGCTACGAGCTCTGGGATGCCGAGGGCAAGCTGATAAAGGTAATTGCAAGCATTCCAGCCGGTGAAGAGATACCGATCGAAGGGGTCAAAGAAGGTATGCGCAACCCCTTCTGGCAGAAACTCAAGCCCTCAACTCTATGCTGGGTTGAAGCGCTGGACGGCGGTGACCCCAACCGTAAGGCCGACTTCAGAGACGTTCTCAAAGCTCTTGACGCACCATTCAGCGCTGAGCCACGTGTTATTATCAAACTTCCCATGCGCTATTCGGGCCTCGATCATCTCAACAAGGAAAACATGGCACTGGTCTGGGATTACGATCGTGATACCCGCTGGATAAAGGCCAGAGTCATAGACATGAGCCGGGAGAACACGGCATCCGAAGCTCAGTCAATCTTTTCCCGCAACTATTACGATCAGTATAAAGACGAAGGGAACCTGGTTTATCATAGCAGACCCGACGGGCAGGTAACTGCAATTCTCGAAAATGATGAATGGGTCTATCTTGAAGGCAAGGGCGCAACCCCTGATGGTTTTAGACCGTTTCTGGTGAAGCACAATATTCGTAGCGGCGAGAAGATTGAACTGTTCAAATCAGGCCTGGAAGCCTATGAAAGCTTTATCGAATTTGCCACAAACGATCACCAGAGAATTGTTACCGCCAGAGAAGACGTTGAAACGCCGCAGAATTATTTTGTCAGGGCCATTAACAATGACAAAGTCGGTGAACCGGTTGCTTTAACGAGCTTTGAAGCACCAGCTCCTGAGTTAAAGAAGGTGCGTAAAGAGCTGATAAAATACGAGCGCAACGATGGGGTTCCGCTCAGCGGCACGCTTTATTACCCCCTCGATTACAAACCGGGCCGCCGCTACCCCACTGTTGTCTGGGCCTATCCCCGCGAATACACCGATGTGGCCACTGCCGGTCAGGTGCGCTCGGCAACCAACCGCTACGCACGCATCAGCGGCACCTCGATTCTTTTCTTTGTACTGCGTGGGTATGCGGTGCTCGACAATGCTGAAATTCCTATTGTCGGTAACCCGCTGACCGCTAACGATACCTTCGTGCAGCAGATGTCTGCCGGAGCCGAAGCAGCGGTCAAAAAGCTTGTCGAACTTGGCATCTCTGACCCTGACCGTATCGGGGTTGCCGGCCATTCATACGGAGCCTTCATGGTCGCTAATCTCCTGGCGCATACCGATCTGTTTGCGGCCGGCATTGCCCGCAGCGGCGCGTATAATCGCACCCTGACACCATTCGGGTTTCAGGGCGAACGACGCACCTTCTGGGAAGCCCGTGATATCTACACGCACATGTCACCATTCACACATGCCGACAAGATCAAGAAACCATTGCTGATGATTCACGGAGAAGAAGACCCGAACCCGGGCACTTTCCCGATTCAGAGCCGAAGAATGCTGGGTGCCATCAAAAGATCGGAAGA
>JAQUZA010000395.1 GCA_028691595.1 Candidatus Rifleibacteriota bacterium | reverse complement strand
GAGTTGCAAAACAGTCAGAAACATACGGCGTGCTTCGGCCAGCTTGCCCTGGCGGGCTAGCAGCGCACCTTTCAGATTCATCAGCCTGATATTGCGGGGATTAATCTGCAAACCGGTTTTGATTGCCTTTTCAGCGGCTTCAATGTTGCCTTTTCTTGCTTCTGAGAGAGCCATGAGGTAGTAGGTGTCAGACTTCGGGGCGCGATTATGACCTTCGAGCAGGTCTCTAACGGTTACTTCAGACCCGGGGGGCTGAAAGTCCTGAGCGTGAGCTGGCTCAGGTGCAGAAATTAACAAGGTTGTCGATAAAAGAAACGGAAGCAGCTTTCTCACAGTCAGTTTGTCCTTGCCAGTCGTCGGCGCATCAGTTCGGCCCAGCTGATCATGTCCGGGTCGGATGAGGTGGAGGCGACTGCTGAAAATTCTTTCAATGCTCTTGGGGCGAGGCCCCTGGCGAAGTAAATCTTGCCGAGCAGAAAGTGGACACGCGGGTCATCGGGAGAAATTTTCTGGGCGATAACCGCATGTCGCAAAGCTTCGTTCAAAAAGCCAAGATTCAGGTTCGCCTGCACCAGAAACATATGAGTATCAGCGTTTTCTGGTTCTATTTTGAGGATCTCGCGATAACAGCGCATTGCCATTTTTAATTTGCCACGGCGGCGCAGAAGCTCGGCGTAGCTCATGAGGCCGGCAATATAATCTGGCTTGATTGCCAGCAGGCGCTGATAGGTCATCATGGCATCATCGGTTCGTTGCAGAATTTCGTAGGCATGCCCCATTTCGAGGTAGGCCTCGAGGTCGTCGGGAGTTTTTTCGAGCTGTTCCTGGCGGGCTTCAATTATTCTGTTACAGCTAGTTTCGATCTTCTTCTGAACGGCTTTAAGGTTGCTGGCAATCTGCTGGTCGGTGTAGTCAAAACTTGCGGCCTTTTTAAAGGCTTTAAGAGCCTCTTCGTAAGCTTTCTGGTTCGAGAGCAGAATGCCGATATTGTTCCAGATTCCAGCCTGGTCAGGAGCGCAGGTTGAGGCTCTTATGAATGCTGATACCGCTTTTTCAGGGTGATTGTCTGCCTGATAGAGCTTGCCAAGCTCAAGCCATGCCTCATAGCTGACTGCCGGGTTTTCGACAAGTTTTTCGAGCAGGCCGAGGGCTTCTATGCTTCTGCCTTTTTTGAGCATCGCCATTGCTTTAAGAAAGCCGGCTTCATGGTTGGCAGGTTCGAGGCGCAAAATTTCATTGGTAATTTTTTCAAGTTCTTCAAAATCGCCAAGTTTGCGCAAAACCTTGCACAGCGACAGCATGGTGTCGACGCGCGGGTGAAACTGTCTTGCAAGCGCTTCCTGAAAAAGTTCTGAAGCGCGGTCGAACATTTCTTTGGCCGCGAGCACTTCAGCCAGTCTCTCGAGCACAAACGGGTCACCGGGTTTGATGCTGAGTGCCTGTGAATAAGAAGAGACCGCCTGGTCATACTGCTGTGTCTGCTGATAAAGCTGCCCAAGCTTGCTGTGCCCATAAGAGTCGGCCGGGTGAAGAATTGTAGCCCGTTTGATTTCCATCAGTGCCAGACTGGTTTCACCTAGTTCGCGGTAGATCATGCCAAGCTGATAATGGGCATATGGATCGTCTGGAGTAAGCTGAATGCATTTTTGAAACTGATTTCTTGCTTCGACGAGGTTGTTTGCAGAACGCTCGAGAGTTCCGAGCTGGTAATAAGCTTTTGACATGAAGCGGTTCAGTTCAAGGGCTTTTTCGAAAGACTGGCGCGCACCATCATTGTCACCGTTCCGCCGCAACAGAACCCCGTGGTAGAGATATATTTCGGCGACTTCTGGCTCAAACTTCAGGCATTTATCAAGGCTTTCAAGAGCCAGAGAGAGTTCACCCCGTTCTTCGTGAAGCTGGGCAAGGCGCAATAAAAGAGCGTAATTGTCAGGTGAACGACTTATCTTTTCTTTGACGCTTTCGATTTCTTTTTCGATACCGTCAGAAAGAAACTCTGCCAGGGTCTCAAATTTTCTGGCCGGTGCCTCTGGTTTTTTAGGTGCCTCTGAGGCGCTGTCAGAGAGCATGGCTGCTTCATCGGGGGTAACTTCGGCTTCATCAGCGATTGATCTGGCGGCTGAATCTTCAATTTCGTGCTCGAGGTCTTCAAACGCTTCAAGGGCATTGTTGAGACCCTTGGCATAACCCTTTGGAAAAGCCTGATCACTGCGTGAAACAGGAATTGGTGCTTCGTTGATCTCATTGTCTTCGATCACCCAGAAGGTTATTTCTACCAGACCCCACAGGGCGATAATGCCGCTGATCAGGCCGGCAGCAAGTAGCAGAAATGGGTGTCCGCTGAAAATCTGGCTGAGATAGATCAGGCTGAAGAAAAAACCACCGAGAATAACTTTTAAAAAGGCTTCCTTCGGGTAAAAAGTGGTGAAGGGATTTTTAGTCTTCGGTTCATACATCTCGGCAACAGGGTCGCCAAGCTTTTTTTCGATGATGCGCGGGTCATTCTTTTCTTCGAGAATACGGCCGCATTGACTGCAGACTGCGGCAGACGCGGGATTGCGCGAGGTGCATTGCGGGCACACAATAAGCAGGGTGCGATTGCATGCTATGCAACTCAGCGATTCTTCATTGTTTATAGCGCCACAACTCTGACAGTTAACCATTATCAGTGCCTGCTCTCTTCAAAATGATGATCAATGATGCTCCATTCATTGCTGATAAGATACTCGACCGGTTCTTCCTCATCTTCAAGATAGCTGCCGTTATGTTTAAAGACATTGCCGGCATGGCGCAGAGGCTGGTAGACCTGAAATGATTCTATGCATCGATGCGCCCAGCTGATGACCAGCAGACCGTCGTCAAAGCCTTCAAGCAGCGGCGAATCATCGATGTTTGAAAAAAAATGTTCATGCAGCCCGCTATCCATATTGTCAACGAGTTTCCAGAAAGATTCAGTACTGTTGGCACCGCTGGCAATCGCCCACATGACTGCAGCGATTGACGCTGAGGGAATACGCCCCGAGAAGGTCTGTTCGTTTTCGACCATTATCAACCTGATAACGCTCATTTTCTTGTCTCCGGGCCGGGTGATAATTCTTCTTCGTCGTCAGAATCGCTGCCATCGGCTTCGCGCCAGAAGGCAGCCAGTGGTTCGCCCATAATTGCGCCCAGCAGTGCCATGACAAACGCCGACAAATAAGCTGTTTCAAAATCGATAAAATAGAAGATCAGTGGCCCGACAAGCAAACCAATGAGCATGCCGGCCATGGAACCTACAATTGTCGATTCATACACTGAAATGAATGCGCCGAGCGCTGACCCGAGAAAAAGGCCCATTAATGAATACTGGTCGCCAATATTCCCGGCAAGAACTGAACCAATCGCGCCGAAAGCAACGACCAGCGTGCAGATCATCGCATAAACCATTACCCTGGTTGTTTGACGTGGTGAAGCTAGGAGGCTCATGCAGATAACTTCTTGAAGATAATCATTCGGCTCATTTATCTTTCCAGGTAACTTCAATTCTGGCCCGGGAGCTGCCGGGCCCTGGGAGTTAACTTCGAGAATTCAGGTTTCAGGGCCTGAGAATGGTTTTTTCGTAATAATAATTATTGCGGGGGTTTTCGGCCACGAAGGTTGTCATCTCAGATAGATAGTTCACCCCGTCTATGGTTGCCGCTTCATTGCACAACTTTTTAATTTCGGCCAGGTTTGTCTGGATCTCTTTGTAAGAATCTTTCGTTTTCATCGGTCTGGTCACCCTGACAACGGCGCGCAGTTTATTCTTAAGGCTGCCATCTGGAAGGTCGAGAAGGCTGAGCTGAGCAACGCTGTAACCCGCCCCTTCAAGGGCTGCCTTGATGTTGTTTTCGAGCATTGCCCTAGTTTCG
>JAQUZA010000394.1 GCA_028691595.1 Candidatus Rifleibacteriota bacterium | reverse complement strand
AATCTATTATTTTTATCAGGCATACTGGTTTGGGAACCTGCTGATGCCGGTATGGCTGTTTATGCTGATTATTATCATTGCAGGCGTGGCATCTGTTGGTCTGGCTTCAACCATTTCTGACTTTTTTAACGGTTCTCTCGATGGTCCTTTTAGCGGCGGTGGCGGGGTGGCGTTTCTTGTTTTTTTCTTCTGTGCCTCGCATGTCTGCCCAAGATGCAACAAATATATGTCGGTCTCAACCCGCACTTTGCGCAGCCCAACCTATTACTCGAGTGGCCTTGGAGAAAAAACCGTAGATTGTAGCAACTGTGGCTACCATAACGTTTCGACTTACACAATTTCACGCAAGACGAGAAGTAAAAGTTCGAGTGGCAGCAGCGGTGGCGGCCGGTCATCTGGCGGTGGTGGCGGTGCCAGCTGGTAGGCATCAGATGATTGTCTTTTCCAGAGACATGTCTCAAGAAAAAGTTGACTCTATAAAGCCAAAGAAAAAATTGAATTGCCAATGATCTTGAAGAACTGGAGCAAAAAGTGAAATTACTGTTTATGGTTCTGGGAGGGCTGATAATTGTGGTTCTGGCTGGTTTGCGCGTCTATTTTCGCAACCGGGAACTGAAAAAGTTTCTTGCGCGAAAAGTTATTTTTAAAGCTGAAGACCCCGATAAATTCGAGAAACCGGCAGACAAACCCAAAGATTGAAGCGTGAAAGGTGGATTCGTTTTAATGATCATACAAGACCTGGTGTTGGCACCCGAAAAACGAAACAAAATGACTAAAACCCTTGTTTTGGCAATGATACTGGCCTGGAATACTATGCCTGTGCAACCGGCCATGGCTCAAATGGCCCCGGAAGCAGAATGCCCGGCTTCTGCAACCACCGCCACTCAAAATGGCTGGGGCTGGCCATCATTCGAAATGCCTTCGCTGGCGTCAATAACCTCGCCTCTGCCTCTTTCACTCGCATCGTTTTCTGTCAATCTGCCTTCTCCGGGGTCTTTTTCTGAGGCTTTGGCTTCAGGTGTAATCGACGGGTTGACCTCATCGATCAAAGAGATCGCCTCGGGTGCATTTGCTGCTGCCAGATCTGACCTTGAAAAGCATGCAACCTGGGATTACAAGGTCATTGACCTCGATAACAAAATATCCGCAGAAGAAACTCAGACCAGGCTTGCCGCACTGGGAAAAGAAAAATGGGAACTTGTGAACACACTTCCCATAGGAAACAAAACACGTTTGATTCTTAAAAAACCCGGCATCTCGCTGCTCAGAGCCATCGCACCGATTCTGAACCGGGATGATTGACTCCTGTAAAACAATTTCCAGGCATCTATCAAACTTCAAACATCTTTAAAACATCCTTAAAACAAAAGGGCAGGTCAGACCTGCCCTTTTGTTTTATCTGGAGATCTTTTTAATTTTCGGCGGGAATAGTCACGTCTAAAAGTTCGGGTTTGCCATTTTCAAGCTTTTCGAGCGGTTCGTCAAAAGCCTTCTGGTTGCCAACGACCAGAATACGCATTGAATCAGGTTTGAGGTATTTGTTCGCGGCTGCAAGAACGTTTTCGGCTGTAGTGGCTTCTACCATTTCTTTCTGTTTGTTCAAAAAATCGCGTGGCAGTTTGAAGAAATCGTAATAAACGAGGCGCTCGATTACTTTCTGCTTTTCATCAAAATTAAAAACAAATGAGTTAAGGTAGCGGTCTTTGGCGGCTTTAAGTTCTTCGGCCGTCGGTGGCTCTTTCTGGAAGCGCTTGATTTCGTCAATGATCATGCGAACTGCTTTGGCTGCAGTCTCGTTGCGGGTGGCAACGTAGTTGTAGAAGATACCCGGGTATGACAGATTTGCGGTATAAACGCCGTAAACCGAGTAGCACAGACCAGCCTTTGAGCGAACCTGGTTGAACAGGCGGCTGCCGAAGCCAACGCCGAGAATATTGTTCATGACGATGCGATGCGGGTGGTCTTCATCAAACAGCCGCCCGCCAATATGCCCTATATAGGCGTTAGCCTGCCTGGCATCTGGCAGATCAACGACAGAAATTCGTTTGTCAAAGCTGTAATCGACCTTTGGAAATTCAGGCAGTGGTTCCTTGCCTTTTTCCCAGGTGCCGAAGTATTTTTTTACCAGATTCAGCACTTCTTTGCGGCTGAAATCACCCCATATTGCCATCTGAACGTTCTCCGGGCGGTAGACGCGCTGATGAAAGGCTTTGAGGTCTTCGCGGGTGATAGCTTTGAGGGTGGCATATTCAGAATGGCGGGCATAGGCAGATTCTGCGCCGTAAATTACTTTTTCGAATTCGCGTTCACCGATCGAATCAGCCTGGTCATTGCGGCGTGATATCATTGATTTGAAGCCAACCATAGCCTGTTCAAACCGTGATTCTTCAAAACGCGGCCGTCGGAGAATTTCGGCCATGACTTCGATTGCCAGTTCTTTTTGTGAACTCAGCATCATTAATTTGAGACTTCCGGCAATAATATCGCTCGAGGTTTCGGCCGATGCTCCAATGCCTTCAAGAAGCTCGTCAAGCTCGTCAGCGCTCCATTTTTCTGTGCCGCCACTGCGAAGAAGTTCGCCCAGCAGGCTTGATAGACCGATTTTTTCTGCCGGTTCAAGATAAGAACCACCATTGATACGAACTGATGCTTCAATCAGAGGCAGGGTTCTATCTTCGAGCAGGTATAGGCGCATACCGTTGTCGAGCTTGACTTCTTCGATGTCAGGCAGGCTGATTGGGCCAAGGGGTGGGTAGGTAAGGGCGGCTATGTCGGCTGCACTGGCTGTGAGGCCGTTGAGTAACCCCAAAATGGCCACAAAGGTTACAAGAAGGGTGCGGCGAATATTGCGATTGATCATTTGCATGCCTCCTGGCCGGCTTCGGTGTTTTTAGCAGTCTGGATATCAGCAGGTTTTTCGACTATGGTTTCCATGGTGGCAACGGTGCGGTTGCTGGCAACGAAATATTTTCTGGCAACGCGCTGAACGTCTTGAGGAGTCAGGGCATTAATGCGGTCCAGTTCTTTGAAGACGGCTCGCCAGCTGCCCCATATCTGCTGATAGTTCGCCAGCTTTTCGGCCATGCCAAGGTTATTGCGCAGGCTGCTGATAAAAGCGGTCATGGCGCGTGCCTTAACTTTATCTAAATCTTCATTGCTGAGCAGCTCATTCTGAAGTTTTTCGATTTCTTCATAGACGATTTTTTCACATTCGCTGTTGGTTTTGCCCTGGGCCGGAAAAACGAAAACCGCTGCAAGCGAGGGGTATTTGTTGCCGGGCCAGCCGGTGAAAGCACTTGCTGAAACGGCGATTTTCATGTCTCTGATCATGCGTTTGAAGAGTCTTGAAGTGCGACCCTGGCCGAGAACATCGGCAAAAGCTTCAAGGGCCGGGGTGTCGTCATGAGTTGCTTCGGGAACATGCCAGCCAATAAGCAGTGCCGGCTGGGCACGGTCCTCGATGCTGACCCGTCGCTCGCCGTTCTGTTCGGGTTCGGTGGTGGCAACGCGCGAGGGCAGGGGACGTGCCGGAATGCGGCCCCAGTATTTGCGTGCCATGGCAATGGCTTCTTTGGGGTCAACATCGCCAACCATCGCGATTACCAGATTGCCGGGTGAGTAATAACTGTCAAAAAAGGCCTTGGCTGCTTCGCGAGAATAATTCTGAATGTCTGACATATGGCCAATTAAAGGAGTTCCATAGGGGTGAGCTTTAAAAGCAGTGCTGATGAATTCTTCAATCAACTTGCCCACTGGTCGATTCTCGGTGGTCATACGACGTTCTTCAGCAACAACCTGGCGCTCACGATACATTTCACGCAGACGTGGTTTTAAGAAGCGTTCTGATTCCATGGCCATCCAGAATTCAATTTTATTGGAGGGCAGACTGACG
>JAQUZA010000014.1 GCA_028691595.1 Candidatus Rifleibacteriota bacterium | reverse complement strand
GGTCGGACTGCCGGCAACGAAAGCATAGATTTTCGTCATGTTCTGGCTCTTCCGGGGGCTCCACACGCAGATAAGAGCAGTCTTAGAATGCTCGGCGAAGATTGCCTGAAGCAGGGTTCGTTTTTTACCGCCATGAATTATTTTAAAGCAGCTGATGATACCGCTGAAATCGGCCGCACCTGGCTCGGAATTGCCTCGGCACTGCACTCAGCCGGCGAAAATTCTCTGGCTGCGAGGGCCGCCGGTTACGGCATGCTGGCTCTCAAACATGAATTATCTGTTAACCCCAAAAACAGCCGGGCTAATCTTTATCTTGCCCTTTATCACTACGAAAGGGACGATCGTGTTGCTGCCCGGCAGTCTATCGAACGTGGTCTTGCCTCAGAGAACGGTGAAGCTGGAACCAGAAGGCGGCTTACAGCTATTCTCAACGCTATGAATTCCTGATTTTCTTTTCAAAGGCTGGTTATGGGGGGCTGCTTCGCAAATCTGTGAATCAGCCCCCTTTTAGGTGCTGCGAAAAATGGTGCTCAAAAACATTTTGAAAAAGTTTGGAATAAATTCTCTGCAGCCCTGTTTTAATTTTTGAAGGCAGAATTAAATGGCAGACCACAATATGAACAACCGGAAATTAGATGCACTGATACGACAGTATCAGGGTCTGGTTTTTACGGTTGCATACAGCATTCTGCTCGATGCGCAGGAAAGCCTTGATTTGGTGCAAAATGCTTTTTTAAAGGCTCTGAACGAACCACTTTTTCTCGATGAAAATTTTAACCGGAAAAACTGGCTGGTCAAAGTGGTAAGAAATGAGGCTTTGAATCTGAGAAAAAGCTGGTGGAGAAAGCTCAAGCTGCTGGCTGATTTTAAAGAATTTGACCGGCCAGATTCTTCTCCTGAATTAGTCGAGATATTTACCAGGGAGCAGAGCATATCAAGGCTTAAAGAAGCGTTGCAGGAGTTGTCTGAAGATGAACGGGAAATTGTTGCCCTGCGATTTGCGGCCGGTTGCTCATACGAAGAGATCGCCGACCAGCTGGACATCAGAATTGGAACTGTTATGTCAAGGCTTTCACGTGTGAAGGAAAAAATTGCCCGAATAATGGGAGATGGTTATTGTGACTGACAAGAACACATTGCGCGAAGATCTGGCGGCGGTTGAGCGACTGGCGGTGTCACAACCAGTTTGCGAAGCTGTGACCGAATTGGTTCGCCGCAGGGCAGAGGCAGATATGGTCTGGCACCAGGTGGTTGGGGTCATGGTAACTATGGCATCAGCTCTGTTGCTTCTTTTGATAATGCTTCCTCTTGGCACATATATGTCAGGGTTCATCAGCCTTTTTGTTTCAGATCAGTCGGTCTTTGTTTCTTATGGTTTTGTTTCCGGGCCTTCGGGGGTAGTTTTTTCATGGCAGGACTTCGTTCAGATAATTATTAGGGTTACACCACTTCTTGCCCTGTATCTGTTGCCAGTTATGGGTGCCATGATTTGTGCATGTTCTGATGTTCATATAGAGAAAAAAGTTGTTATCAGGGAGTCGCAAAGATGAAAGAAATTCTAACAAGAAGCCTCAGTTTTATGGGCAGGTTGATACTATGGGTTTTCCGTCTGCCAGGTGCTTTAATCCGCTGGTATTTTTCCTGTGGCATCCCTGCCAGAGTTTTTGTCAGTGTGGTTTTATTGCTGGTGCTGACGGCAGCGATCTCGGCCGGCAGTGTTTATCTGATGTTCAGGCGGCATGTCACCGTGCCGTTTGAGGCGATGGGCATTTCTGATGATTACCGACCAGGGTTCTGGCTCAGCGCACATCACACCAGATCAGTCAGAAGATTCGTTTATGGGCAGAAGCCTGAAGATGACCCATGGGAAAAGGATTACCCGCTGTTTCCAAAAAGAGAGCAGATAATGGATGCTGAGACCGCTTCTGCAACGATACCAGACCTGCCTGCACTGAAGAAATATATGGATTTCTGCGACCTACATGGTTCTTTTGAAGAACTTGCCAGCTATAGCAGCAACAGTGGCGGCTTTTTTTATGACTTCGCGGCAATGCCGGAAGATGTAAGAATCAGGCTTGATAAAAAGATTATGGATTTGCTCGATCTCAGATACGAAGATTTTCTCGATCTGGCAAGTCTTACTGATGCCCAGAAGAAGCGGGCGCTCTTCGATTTCGAAAGGGGCTTTTACAGATACCCGGCTGCACCCAATGTAAGCATGTATCTGGCCTGGAAAAGAACGCAGAACTCAAAATTCGATGCCGGAAAAGCGTTTTCGGCGCTTCTCAGGTATCAGCCACTGGAAAAGGCGCTGATATCTGAACACATACCATGGTCGGAAGATATTGCCGGGTATATAGGTTACTCCATTCATATTCTCTGCAGAGAGGGCCATCTTAAACCCAAAGAGGCACGACAGATAATCGGTGCTCTTGACGAGGTCACCGCCAGAACCTTGAATGCGGTTTCTGACGAGGCGCTGCTGCAGATGCTCAACAAGGCAAAAACACGTCTGCTCTATCTTTACCGGCTTTCACCCTTTGGCACCTGGCTGCTGACCAGCATTTACCCTGACCCGCTTGAAATCTGCCGCAAAAGATTCAGGCTTTTTACCATTGTTCCGACGGTTGCGGCCGAAAATGAATTTTACGAATTACCCTGGGATTTTCTTGATCTGTTTGATTTCAGAAGATCAGACGCAGTAGAAATAATGATTGATGGAGCCCGTAACCTGTTCGAATATAAAGTATTCAGAACGATTCTGCAGCAGGAACTCGCGCAGATTGCCGGGCTCGACAGCCCGTTTCCCGACCCTTATACGGGCAGGCCTCTTTGCCGGGGCGAAAGAGACAGTCGGCAGGTATTTTACAGCTGCGGCCCGAACCAGAAAGACGATAGCATGACCGGCGACGACATTTTTTACGAAAAATGAAAGGCTTTACAGAGATTCTAAGTTTAAGAGTTGCATTTTGTACGAATTTCTCATTATAATCTGCTGTTAAGATTCCAGTACTCCGGAGGATTCCCGATAATGGCCAAAACAATACTTGTGGCTGAAGACTCCTTGATGTTGCGCAAGGTAGCTTGTTTTCCCCTTGAAAAAGCGGGTTACAAGGTGCTCGAAGCAAACAATGGTATCGAAGCCATTGAAGCAATGTCAAAGAACGAAGTCGACATCATCATCACCGACCTGAACATGCCCGGCATGGACGGCTTCGAACTGATCACCCAGGTCAAGGAAAACGAAAAATTCAAACACATCCCCATTATTATTCTTACTACCGAAGGTAAAAAAGAGATGGTAATGAAGGGGCTGACCCTCGGAGCCAATTCGTTCCTGCAAAAGCCCATTAAACCCGATCTGATGCTGCAGGAAGTCGAACGTTTGCTCAGCAAATCAACAAAGGGGGCCTGAAAATATGGCAAGTTCAGCAGTGTTACTTGAACAGTTAAAAAATTCAGACCCTGGTCTGCGTCGCCGCGCTGTTCGAGAACTGGTTAAGTTTCCCGAACAGAAAGAAGTGGTCGATGCCCTGTGTGAAGCCCTGGGCGACCCCAACAAAGGCGTTCAGAACATCACCATCGAAACTCTCTCGTCGATGATGCATGAGAATACCGTTCATGGGCTCATATCAGTAGTCAAGAGCTCTGATTTGAATACCAGAAATGCCGGTATGACCATTCTGCGCAATCTCGGGCCAATGGCTATTGCGCCGCTGGTTAAAGCAATAGGCGGGGCCGAAGATGTTGACGAAATCATTCAGATTCTCGTTATTCTCGGCGACATTCATTCGCCACTGGCCACCGACACCGTTCTTAAATACATCGATCATGCCGACGATAACGTAAAAACTACTGCCGTTGAGTCTCTGGGCAAGATCCAGGACCCAAAAGCCGTTGACATTCTCGTCGAAACCTATAAGAACTCAGATATTCTCAAATACTCGATCGTTGAAGCCCTGGGCAATATTTCTGTCGATTCGGCTTTGCCGGTGCTGCTCGGCTCACTCGAGTCAGGCGATATTCTCGAGTATTTCACCGCAATTGGTGCCATGGGTTCAATGGAATCCCCGGCTGGTATAGACCCGCTCTTCAAAAAACTGGTTAAAGAAGAAGACAGTGGTACCCGCCGACTGATCTTTAAATCTCTGGCTCAGATAGAAGATGCCTGCCCGGGCTCGATGAAAAAGCTCGACCAGGCGACAATCAAACCTGTTCTGCTTGCCCTGCTCGAAAACCAGGATGCTGCTGAATACCGTTTTCTGGTGCGGGTTGCCGCTTCTCTCAACGATGAAGCCTATGCCGGCGCTCTTCTCAGCGCTCTGCAGTGCCCCGAGAGCGAGATTGCAGACATCGCTTTCGAAGGCATCGTGAATATCGGCAAAAAGGCAGTTAAACCCGCCCTTGAAAAAATCGGCCGTGTTGAACCGCCGGTTGCAGTACGGATCCTGCAGTTCCTTGAAAAATTTCCCGCCCCCGAAACACCGGCGGCAATTTCATTGTTTGTGTCAAACCCTGACGATCTTCTGAGGCAGGCTCTTGCCCGCACCTTGGGTGCAAACCCTTCTGATTCATCTTTCAGCAGCTTGAAAGAGTTGCTCAACGATCCAGATGAAATCGTTCGTCGTAACGCGGTTGCCGGTATTGCCCGCATGCTTACCTATGATGGCGCTTTAACCGCTCTGATCAACAAATTCAAGGATATCAACGGTCACGTTCGCCGTGAAGCTTGTCTGGCCATGGCCGGGTCAACTTCATCGCAGCTGGTTGAACCACTTTTCAATGTTGTAACCACCGAAGCATACGGCGATGTCAGAGAAGCAGCCGCTTCAGTTCTGGCTCTCCGCAAAGATCCGGCAATCACCAAAAGATTGCTCGAAATGCTCGACAGCGACAATTCAAGAATTCGCGAAACCATTTCCAGAACCATCTGGCAGTGCGGCTCGACTCTGGCCGTCGACTCTCTCATTCAGAAACTGAATGATAAAGAATGGCGCGTTGTCGTGAATTCCTGCTATTCTCTCGAAAACATGAAAGATCTCAAATCGATCTTTCCGCTCAAAGAACTGCTCAAGAATGCAGACTGGCAGATTCGCATCGCGGCAATCTCGGCGCTCAGAGCTTTCCGCAGCAAAGAACTCAAGCAGTTCTTTGTGCCGTTGCTCGGCGATGAAAACCCCCAGGTTGCCAAACTTGCCGTTGTGGCACTCAGCGAGCTGGGTGATAAATCACTCGATGTCGACCTGCAGAAGCATATCAAGCATAACCGCTGGGAAGTCAGATACCAGATCGTTAAAGCCCTCGGAACCATCAAAAGTCAGGGAAGCGTCAGCACCCTTGCCCAGATGATCGAAAAAGACGAAAGCAATGCCGTCAGAGCCAGGGCAATTCTGACCCTTTCAAAGATTGGTGATAAAAAGCCGGCCGAGAATATCTTCAAAGTGCTCGACAGCTCTGATCAGAACCTGGTCATCGCAGCAATCAAGTTTTTTAAAGATAACGGCGAATCTAACGTCAACGGTCTTGAAGCAAAAATCAAAGAAATCTTTCTGCGTGATACCTGGGTTAAAAATTATTTTATCCAGACTTTTGCCCAGAACAAATCAGATTTCCTTGAAAAGATTCTCAAAGCCGTGGTTTCACCCCGCCAGGCCCGCCTGATCGATCGTCTTAAAGCCTCTCAGGCTGAAGACAAGGGAATGAATGACGAAGAAGCTCTGCTGCTGCGCGAGATAGTTGCGCAGAAGTGTGGTGTCGAGATTCGCGACAAGAAAACCCTTGAACAGAAACTTGCAAGAAATCTTGGCCGTTTCTTCATCACCTCCTGGATTGAATACTACCACTGCCTTAGATACGGTGCAGAAGACGGCAGCGATCTGCTGGTAAGCCTTTATGATTCGATTACCAACCCGGTTACCGAATTCTTCGGTGAAGCCAGGCAGAGCAGCGTTCTTGTCTCTACCATACTTCCAGAACTCATCGAAAACCGCGTCAAAGATGGTGCCGATGAGATTAAAGTTCTGTGCTGCGGCGTTTCGTTCGGCCCAGAAGCTTATTCAATGGCTATGAGCGTTCTTGAAGACCTGCATTCAGATAAGGCCAAGGTAAGAGTTGTGGGCACAGATATTTCTCACATCTGTTTGAATACTGCTAAGCGTGGAATTTATAAACGCGAAATGTTCAGACAGGTTGATCAGAAATATACCGACCTCTATTTCGAAGATGACCGTGGTGATCTTCGCGTAAAAGATCAGGTGAAGAACCTGGTTGATTTCAAGTATGCCAATGCCTTGAGTGCCGAAGCCATGGAAGAACTCGGAGAATTCGATGTGGTAATCTGCCGCAATCTGTTCTCAGATTTCTCTCAGAAAGCAAAAGAACGCATGGCCGAAAATATTTATAATATTCTCGTGCCTGGCGGAGTGCTGCTTATCGGCGGCAAAGAGACTCTCTATAACGTAACCAAAGCTTTCAGATTGCAGACCTTCGACAAGGTTGTTGCCTACCGCAAGCTCTGATTCAGAATTAAAAAAGCCTGCCGGCTCACGTAGCCCGGCAGGCCTTTTTTTTTTCAGGATCAGCGAATAATTTTAAGTGATGCTCCGGTGCTGTCGAGTAAATTCCCAAGTTTATTCTGGTATGGGTAATCATCGATGTTGCTGCTTTCAGGAAAAATGGTATCGGTAGCGGCATCTGTATCTGTCTGATTCCAGTTCCAGCTAAGCATATCAATTTGAAAACTTGAGTTTGATGCGACATTTCCGGAGGCTTTCCAGAATATCTTGTTGGTTGATGTTCCCCATAACTGTTTCATTATCCCGGGGTCATAAATATTGGGGTCTCTTAGAAAGCCATTTTCGTGCAAAGTTTTTAACGTCAAGGCTATTGAAGCGGCCGCATCCGGGTGAGCAGGGTCAAAATCGTCTGCCCATGGTTGCCAACTCGGTGAGGCTATCTGCATTAAATCAAAAGCTTCTCGAATCTGGCTTAGCTCAAGGTTTAAGCTGTTTTCTTTCGATCTTATGGTTATCAGTTCTTGCTCCGGCATCAATTTCAAGGCCGCAATGCCACCAGCGACAAGCATTACCAAAAGCAAAAGCAACATTGCTCCACGTTTCTGTCTAAACTGTCTGATTTGCACTTTTACCACTCTGTATAATACCTTTGACCGCTAATTGTTCTGGTCTGGTTTGGCGAAACAATTTTCTTTCCGTGATGAAAGGCCGTTGGGTATTCCTGGTCTATGAAGATACTCTTTTCTAATTGAACCCCGTCAAACCATACTGCACTTGAGCCAATAGCGGTCGATGAAGAATTTTCAAGAGACAGATAGGTGCGGGATGCAACTAATGGATCATAGGCAAAATCGAAGGCAAAATAGACCCGATACCATGGGTAGGGGTGGGTGGCTGATGGCTGAATAGTATCAAGAATACCCGCTTTTACTATGCCAGGGCCAAAGGTGGTCAGTGTGGTATCTGCATTGAATTCAATGCCCAGGGACTGAGTGGTGTTGGCATTGGCTTCGTCACGACCAATCAATACCAGCCTTGCCGAACCGGTTGCCGGGCATATATAGGCAGAAAGAAAATATCTCTGCGCCGGGGCCGGAAAAGTAGTGGTGGCAATATTTTGAAAAACGCTGTCACTGGTAAAATTCTGGGGGCCGCCTGCGGTTATTTCACAGGTGAATTCACAGACATCACTGGCTGTTCCTCCGTCGGTGAGAGTTTGCAGACTACCAAAGTAAACTCCTGTTGCCTGCCCGCCGGCAACAGGTCCGATGCGAACATAGGCGCTGCCGGTTTGCCCGGGTGTTACCGGGTTGGGTTGAATTGTGCTTGAGGCTGTTATGATGCTGGCTGCAATAGAATGTCCAAGCCCATCACCGAGAGAGTTAAAACCCCAATACAATGCACCCTGGGTGAGATCAGTATTTCCTGTATTGATAAACTGCACTTCAACCCAGGGAGAAATTGCACCGGCAGCAATCTGGCCGGCATCAATCATGTTAGCGATAATATCAAGCCCTGAAAGAGGTTTTACGGTAAGAGTGGTATTGAAAGTTGCCGATGCTTCGCTTGATTGTATGAGGCCGTCGCCGTTATTGTCTTCCCAGACAGTGTGTGTGCCGATGTAGTTACCGTGAGGCAGTGTCGCCCCGAGAACAAGCTGTGCTGTGCAACTGCGGGTATTACCACCGCCGACTCCAAATGTGGTTGTCGGAATAAATGTCAAACTGGCAACTGGAATTGTGTTAACACCGTCTTCCAGGGTGCCACTCAGCCATTTTATACTGGTCAGTGGCACTGTTGTCTCATTTTTTACCAAAAACGACTGTGTAACTGTTTGCCCGGGGTTTCTACTGCCAAAAGCCACCGGGTTGGTAACAGACAGCTTTTTGTAACCGACATTGACGATAAGCTCGAACAGGCACGATTCTTCATTCGCAGAATACAGCCCGTCAGCACCGCTGTAGTCGTCAAATATTCTCTGATAGCCTCGATATGTGCCATCAGCCCTGGGGTAGCCAACTACCAGGGTCACAGTCGCCAATTTGGCTGTACCAACCGGCATATACCCAAGGGATGTAAATGAAATGCTGCTGGCCGGAATAGTGTTCCCAAGGTTAACCATTTGCGAGGCAAGTGGCGTGACCAGATCGAGATCGGTGTTGCCAACGTTGACCACTTCAAAAACACCTTCAACGGTAGTATTCGATAAGGTCCAGCCGAGATTAAGCGGGTCTTGAATTACCTTGATGACTTTTTTTGAGTTAACGGTCAGCAGCAGATTAACGCTATCGCTCATTTCACCGGCATCAAGCAGACTGTTATTGTTGGCATCTTCCCAGACGGTTAAGGTGCCAGAGTAGGTTGCAGGCTCACAGCCATCAGGAACCTCGACATGCCAGCTGCAGTTTTTTGTCTGCCCAATAGAGAACCCACCGATGGGAATGGGAATGACAACATTTGCCGTGCTTACAATGTCTGGTGGGCCTGCAACAACTGGCATCAGGTCGCTGGCAACAGCTTTTGCATTGGTAACGACGAGGTCACCAACGTTTTTAACCAGAAACTCGACCGAAGTTGATGTCTGGGCCGGGTCACCAACAGAGCTTAGCGTGGTGTCGAGTATGTCGACTACCATTGAGCCGATCTGACACCTGAGGGTAAAGGTGTCATTTGGTTCCCCTGTTGGATCAAGGTCAGAATTATCATCATTGAACAGCCAGTAGTGTGGTGGCATGCTCAGGTATGTGCCACTTGCCTGCAAAAGAGGGGCCGAAACGCTTATGTCGTGGGTAAAGAAGGCTCCTGTAGCTATGTTAAACGGTTCTGATGGAGGAAAGCTGGCATTGTCGGCTGTCAGAACCTTTGTTCCGTCCTGCAGGTCTGATTTGATCCAGCGAAGTTCGGGCAATTCGGTATTGCCAATATTGCGGCAATCAAGTTGAATCGTCCGGGTTGTTCCGGGGACAATCCCACCAATGTTAACATCATCGAGAAAAACTTCAATCCGGCGAAGCTGTGGAACGACAACGGAAAGCGTAACCGAGGCCGAGGCTTCGTCAGCATCACAAAGGTTGTTGAAATTTCGGTCTTCATAAATCCACTGTTCACCGGTATAAGTTCCAGCTATGGTGCCGGAAGGCACAGCCACTGTTGCCGTTGCAATGCGTGATTCACCCTCAGGAATTACAGTTTCAAGTGTTATCAGAATTTCGCTGGCTGGTATGGCGTTGCCAGAACCATCTTCAAGTTCCTGCAATAATGTGTGTAGATTATCAAGCGAAACCTCTCCGGTATTGGTAACGTTTGTCTGAGCACTTATTGTTACAGCAGGTGTGCCAATTCCAAGGTCAAGAAAATTTGGTGAAATGCTTAAACTTGCCATCCCGACCTCTATTTTAACCATAAATGAATCGCTGGCTTCGTTGCTGTCGATAATGTGGTCGCCATCGATGTCATTCCAGAGAGTCCAGGTGGCAATATAGGTGTCGGCAGGGCCAACTGTGAGGGTTGCTACCACATCAGCGACAAGATAGGCTTCTGTGGCCAGACTGGTAAAAGTTGCCGGGGTAACGCTGATGGGAAATGAGTTTGTACCGAGAATTTGTTTAAACTCAAGCCCCGAAAGATTAACATTGCCGGCATTAAAAGCCTGAACTGGCACAGCAGTGGTTGTCATGCCAACATCCCAGTTGCCAAGGTCTATAACATCTTCGACTACCTGAATACTGTGTGTTTCTGGCACCACAACGCGAACCTGAAAGAAATCGACCGGTTCGGCAAGCCCGCTCAGATCTCTGACCAGATTAGTGTTGACATCATCGTAGATGGCCATGGTGGCAATATAAGTTCCGGTGGCCTGGCCCATGGGGATTGCCAGCGTGAAGGATGCCGGTGTTCTTGTTCCTGCTGGTATTGCCCCAACCGGGTCTGGCGAGAAGAACAGGTTGGTTTTATCAATGATTATGCCTTCAAGAGATTCAAGATTCATCGGGTCCCAACGAACCATTGTCAAGGCACCATTGCTGGTGTTGCTCGCAGTTGAATTGCCGGCAGTGCCGGTTTCTCCGCATGGAATGCTGCCCAGGTCGATTACATCAGATGAGAGAGCTATGCCTCGCTGCAGAATACGAATACTGTTCGAGATGCCGTTGTTTGAATCGGTAGCTAATCCGGTGCTGAGATCAATCCCGGAAATCAGTGGATATACGACCGTGGCTTCTTCGTTTCCTGTGGCAACAACAGGTTCAGGAACAATGAATTTTCTGACAAAAACCCAATCTGCTACCAGATCAGAGATGTTGGTTCCCCCGGCCTGAGCACCGGTAATGTAACCCAGCCACAGGTAGAACGGGCCTGTCCAGGTGCCGGGGTATGAATTTAGAACAGTTGTGTGGTCTCGCAGGGCGTAAACGCGCCCGCCAAAAATTCCATGGCCGAGAATGTAGTTGGTTCCACTTCCTGCAGTGAGGAGATTACTGGTGGCATTAGTGATATTATACGAGGCTGCGGTTCCATTTGCTGCCCGGGCCCTGACACTGGTGCTGCCGCCGTTATTGGTCATCAGGTTGATCAATTTGTGTGAACCAGCGTTGTTTATCTCGTTGCCCTGAACGTTAGAGACTGCCAGCCCTGAATAGCCCGAAAAATTGCTCCAGCGAATTCTTGCCTCGGCTGCCATACCATCCTGACTGCCCACCGCTGCTCGTGTAAACACCGCTCCGGTTGTGACTGTCAGGTTGCTGCCAGCCACAGAATTTGTGCCGGCACTGTCCCAGATAGTAGGGTTAAGGGTAGCAAAATGGTCAAAAAATTCGAAAACAGCGTTGCCATCACTTCCAGATGTTGCGGTCGGGTCGCCATAATAGAGATAAATGGTTTTGGGAGTATTTGCAGTCAGAGACGGAATTTTCACCCAGATAATGGTGTTGGCGGTATTTGCTCCAGATTCAAGCCAGTAACTCAAACCCGTCTGCGAATCTGAGTCTCGGAAACGGATGTCATCGCAATCAGCCTGCATTTTTCCGGCGGTTACCAATGTGCTTGTATTAACCACCAGTCGAACCTGAAAATTGGTTGTGGTTTGAGTGGAAGTAATAGATATGGGTTTTCGGTAGCTCTGAACTGCACTGGCAGAGGCAGTCAGTGAGAAACTGCCGATTGTGCCAGTTTCTTCGGTCGCTTGAAATACCCAGGTGAAAGTGGCGGGGGAAAAGCTGGGTACACTGCCCTGGGCAGGTGTTGGCCCGGATAGCAGAATGGCGCTACCGGTGCTGGCATCAGTGGGTTTTAATGGCCATGGTGTTGCCGGCGAGATGGTTGAACCGCCAACAATGCGGTTGTCTACTGATAACTCGGCGGTGAAGGTCGCGCCCAGATAAACTTCAGGGGGACTCAGCGTAAGGGTTGCCACAAGATTGCCCATTGACTGCACCACAAAATGGTGAATGGCCATGACGTTGCCACCATTATCCCTGACAAGGGCGGTCCAGGTTCCAATGGTTGCCGAGGGCAATATTGAGTATGGAGTAGAAAGATTTCCGAGGGCATCGGCAGTCAGATTGCCAGAAGTCCATAGCTGGCCTGCAGGAGCGGTTGTAGTATAAGGAATCTGTGTGTCATAAAGCATGATTCTACCGGTCTGGCCAGGCGTTCGATAAAACCCTCTGGCATAGATGGTCTGTCCAGTATTAAAAGTGCTTTGGTCAGGTGTGTAAGATGAAAAAGCTGAAATTGTCAGACCATTTTGAGAAATTGTCCAGGTATCGTGAGGGTCGGCAAGATTCAGCCACGACTGAGAGGCAGGGACATTCGTGTCATTTGAAAGAATATTGCATGAGAAGTCTGAAGAGCCGGTTGGCGACAAAAGATCGATATCAACACTGAATCTGAGAGTGAAGGTGGCGTTAAAGCCGGGCAGATCAACCGGGATCAGCGGTGAAATTACTGTCTGTGTGAGGGTTCCAAGGGTAAAGGTCAAACTCGCTGCTTCAACCTGTGCGGTTGCTTCACCGCTGTTCTGAATGACAGCTTCTATTTCAATGCCGCTTTGATTGCGAAAAACCGTAGTTGGGGTAGCAATAACCGATAGAATACTCAAAGAAGGGGGGCTTTGGATCATACACAATGGTCGAGGAATTGCCTGCGCTTGCGGAATAATCTGCTTTGCCTGTGACGGGGATGACCACCTGAGTTCGGCTACCGCCCCCCCGCCATTCTCGAAATATTCCATTTTGAGAGGGTAGCGCTCGCCCGCCTTAAGTTCTATTGTGCCGCTCCATTCGGTTGGTCCCTGGTTAACCCATTTGTTGACCAGCAGTTCATCGTTCACCCATAATTTTGCGCCGTCATCCGTCCTGGTATAAAAGGTATAGGTTTCGGTAAACTGCGGAATTATCCAGGCACTCCATTTAACTGTGAATGCGTCTATGCCCATGGTAGGTTCTGGAGCTGCTGTTCCCCAGTTGAAGTTAACTACCGGGTCTATTTTGGGCTTTCTTGGAGCCGTAAAATCCATGTTGTCATAATAGTAGGCGTAAAAGCCATTACCAGATGGGGTTAAATTAACCTCTGCACTTTGTCTGACATCAACAAGTGAGCTTGGAAAAAGGCGACTGGCAGGAATAACGGCTTTTGGTGTTGACGGGCTTTCCCAGCTGAGTCTTGCCACAGCCAGACCACCTTGCTCATAGAACTCCATGGTGACCGGGTATTTATTTCCGGCAATGAGTTCAATAGTCGAGCCGTTCCACTCTGTCGCGGCCTGAGGAATCCACTTATCGACGAGTAAAACCCCATTGACCCACAGGCGCACTCCATCGTCTGTGCTGGTGTAAAACATGTAGTCCTCAGTAAATTCTGGCATTATCCAGCCGGTCCATCTAACTGTGAAGGTATCGGCACCCATGCTTGAGTCTGGCGCACCACTCGCCCAATTGAAGTCAACGGTTGGATCCAGTCTGACCATTTGCGTGCCGGTAAAATTCAAAGCGTCAAAATAATCACCACGCAAGCCACCAGGTGAATCACTTGACGGTTGCGGTGGGGCCGCCTGGCGCTCACCTGAATTGGCATCGAAGCCATAGGCCATGCCAGACCATTCGAAGGTGCCCGGTGATTGAGCACTCCAGGTCCAGGTGAAGGTGGCCTGCGAGTTGGCCGGAAGGTCAATGATGGTAGGAATCGGGCCGCTGACCAGAGTCGCCAGTCCGCTGCCGCCGGTGTCTATAGTTCCCGGTATGGTATTCAACAGGGTAGTATCGCCATTGTTAGTAACCATCATTGTGCTTGTAAATGTTTGCCCGACAGAAACCAGGGGTGGCAGTAGCAGGGTGATACTCAGGCTGGCACCCTCTTTTACCTCAAAGTTGTTTTCGCAATAGTTAATGGTGTTGAGTGAGTTAGTTACCCTGACTCGCCAGGTTCCTGGTGGGGAGGTCAGCTCAATTGGGCAGCTGTGTGCAACTATACCTGAGCCATTTGAGGTGATGGCCGGGTTGGAAAAGGCTACCTGGGCTCCTGTTGAATCATACCAGCGCACCACAAACTCCTTGATTGGTGTCAGGCCTTGAGCTTGAGCGTAAACGTAGGTTGAACCAACTTTTGGTCTGTTAAAGCTTTGTGAAGGAATAAAATGGCCTGAATCCTGGTATGTCAACAGATATGAGTCGGGGATATTCCATTCTGTCGGCACCAGCGCACCAGAAACCATAATCGGGTAAAGCGTATTGCCGTCAGTACCGCTGATTTCGGCATCAATTGTTGAGGTTCCGGTGGGGCTGCTCTGAGAAATATCAACTCCATAAATGGCCGTGGCTGTTGCGCCGCCGAGAAGGGTAATCGGAAAGGTGGTCTGAGGATAAATTGAGGTGTAGTCGCCTAGAGAAAATTGCAGGGTTGAGGAATTCCAGTAGGCGGTTGCTTCGCCGGCATTTTTTACGGTTATCAGTACCGGTCGGTTGATATCACCACGATAAGCGGTGGCAGAGGCGGTAATAGTTTCAATTATCAGATCGGGGGCTATCTGAATGGTCCAGACACTCGTGATGGCTGCACTGTTGTCTTCTAATACCAGACCGGTTAACACGTCAGTGGCAGATGCCGTGCCGTCGATGGTGGCCTGCCCAAGAGGGCTGTCAGCAAGAATATCAACGGCGAATGATGCCGTAATAGTTGCGCCTGCGGCGATTATGGTGCCGCCAGCAGGGGCAATGAGCGTCTGAGTATAGCTGCCAAGGGTAAAAGCAAGGTTGGCCGTCGAAAACTCTATGGGTTCATTGCCGGTATTTTCAATCTCCATGGCAACTGAGATGCCGCTCTGACCTCTGTTTACTGTGGTTTGTGGCACAGTAACGCTGTTTATCGTTAACTGCCCACGGCCACGAAATAGAGTTGTTGGCTCTGTGGCCGTAATACGACGAACTCTTATATCGTCATAGCGTGAATAAGTTCCGTAGTGATTTTGCAGTGAAATTTCACCTGGCCCGGGGTAGTAGTTGACTACTGGTGTACTTGGTGCCGGGGGCGACCAGGTGCCGGCATCTGTGCATGAATAAACGGTTGGACCCTGGTAAATCTTAACGCTGGCACCGGTTACAGCTATTTTGAATGGAAACCAGTAGCCGGTGGCAAAGCCAATCCCGTCTTTGGAAGTTGGGATTACCCCTGAGCCGCTTCCATCCCAGAACCTCCAGGTTCCATTGGCGTATGGTGGTTTTAAAAAACCCATGCCTTCGTTGGCACGATGATCCCAGCGGGTTTTATAGCCAGTATTGTTGGCATAATTTCCTCTGAAAGAGACTTCGCCAATGGAGCCGGTTGTCATGTAGAGAAGACCTTCAATTATGCCGTCTACAAAGGTATTGTAGGTGTTGACAGACCCAAGAACCGTGTGTCCATAAGGGCTGGAAGTCGTTCCTCCTGCACAATTAAGGTAGCCACCGACAATATTTATGTTGGCACCATTTTTATGTTTGGTCCATTTGGCGAGGGTGCCACTGAAATCGTCGAAGAAGAGAAAAGTGTTTGTGCCGTTGGCAACAGAGGTTGCAGCCGGATCACCGTAAAAAATATGGATTATTTTGCGAGGATCTGGCGGATTGATTGGAATGTTGGGAATTCTTACCCAGATTTTGGTGGCAACAGTATTTATTGTGCCAGTTTCAACCCAGAATGGCAGCGGGGTGGTGCCGTCTGAGTCGGTGAACCTGATGTCGTCGCCATCTGCCTGCATTTGCCCTGCTGTAATAAGAGCTGCAGTATTCATGGTCACCAGAACCTGAAAGTCTGTGAGGGCAGCAACCGAATTTACTTCTATTGCCTGACGGTAGGCCGAAGCCCCATAGATGGCCGGCGAAAATAAAGGCAAAAACAGCAATATTATTAACAATAACAGTTGTGGTGCAAACGCCATGAACAGCTTATAAACTGCCGAAACCCAACATTGGCCGGGTGCACTGCAAATTATTATATCAGGTAGTGTCTGATTTTTTTGGATCCCCATCTAAAGTCTCCATAGAAATATACTTTTTGTAATGCTAACATATTGTCCTGGGCAGAGTAATACTTTGTTGTTTTTTACAAAAAATGGGTTTTTTGAAAGGGTTTGGTGGGCGTTGCATATTTTGTCTTTAAAAGATCGGCAAATCATACGAATCATCATGATAAGTGCCATGTTATTGTTACAGATCATTGGCATTGGGACAAGAATGGCTGTTTCAGCTTCTCTTGCTCATGGTGAGCGCCAGAAAAAAAATACCCCCGTACAGATACTTTTGAGAGACGCAAAGATAGCTCTGGATGCTGGGCAATTTGCCAGGGCTCAGTGTCTATGGCTGAAAATACAAAAGCTTTATCCGCAGCAATGCAAGCCTGCATGGCTCCAGACTGATAAGCCCATAATTCCTCCGGGTTCAGCCAATGATCGTCAGCATCTTTTGAATCTGGCTTCACAGACAGCAGAGCCTTTCATAAAAGCCCGTCTTGAATCACTTGTCAGGGCAAATCCGCTTGATAGTGAGGCGCGCAATGCTCTTTTGTTAATGGCACAAAGGCAGGGTGACAAGCTTGCAGTGCTGCGACATAAATCAATTTTTCAACCCGTTCCCAGACCCTGCAATTTCAGCACTTTAAAAATTTTTCTGGCAGTTGTTCTTGCCGTGGCAATCTTCTGGTGTCTTTTCAGCGCTTCGCCAGGCTCGAAAACGTTTGAGAAACCAGAGGGTGAACCATTATGGCGAGAAATCTTTTCCTCGGCCAAAGATTTAATAAAAAAACACTCAAGCCACAAATGAATTTGCCAGAACTAATTGAGATTGTTTTTTCTCTTAGACTTCTGGTACTGTATTCGACATAGCAAATATGCACGAGGTTTTATAATGAAGAAATTTTGTTTCAGCCTGTTTATGATGTTTCTGAGCCTGATAATTCTGCTCACCGGTTGCTTTGGCGGCGATTCTGGTGGCAGTGGCCCAAATGTTCCGCCTTCTTACGTTACCATCAAAGGCTCGGTAACTCCTCCAGATAAGGTTGATTCGTCGCTGCTGGCATCGATTTACAACAATACCGATCAGGGCGTTCGCGATGCCTTCAAAACAGCGGGTGTTTACGTCAATGGAGCTCTGGCAGCCAGTTATACCATTGATTCAACGACCGGCACCAACTGGCCACTTCGTATTTACAATGTGCCAGAAGCGGCGACCAGAGAATATAAAATTCAGATTGTTGCCGGCAAAATTGCTCTCAAAAGCAATATTAATATTTCTGACAACGATAATTTCAATGTAAATATTGAAACCACAGCCGCAGCACTGATAGCCGAGGCGGTTAACAAAGACCAGAAGCAGATTCTGGCCAGTTACCCTGCCATTGTTAACAGTCTCAAGGCCGATCTTATTGCCGCTGCCCTTAAAACGGCTGCAGAAATCGGCAGCAACATTGTTCTTGTGGGTAATGATGCCATAAATAGCACTTATAAAAACTACCTGAATGCCATCAGCGAAGTTAACAGCAACGCTAGAATCGCCTACCTGCAGAAAGAAAACGATCTTGATGGCGATGGCAGAATCGATCTGCAGATTGTTCAACTCGGCGGCGGCCAGCGCATAAGATTTTTTACCACCCTGGCGACTGCTACCTCTCTTCTCGAGAACACGCCTCAGATAGAATCTTATACTGATGCTAAACTGTTACAAGATTTCGCCGGGCAACTTACCAGCGAGAACAACACCTTTTCAGCCATCGATAAAGATTTTTCTCTGGGCCTCTTCTTCAAGCGTTCGGCTGCCGCTGACCAATATGTTAAAGTTCTGGTCAGGCGCATAGATCTCGACACCGAAGGCATTTTCAAAGGTGTGGTTGCCGAATATAACTTTATTTCAACCGACACTACCGCCATTACCAAAGGAACAAAGACTTTTCAGCTGCAGGGCGGCACACCAGTCGAGGGCGCTGTTCAGGCAAGCGACTTCATTACCGATGGGATTCCGAATGATAATAATCTGACCTATATCAGTCAGGCCCAGGGTATCGGTTGTTACAGCGGTAATCAGATGCTTGTGGCCCTTATCGACGGCCAGCCTGAACTCGAAAAGCTCTCAACCGCCAGAAAGTTCTCTTCAGGCGAGTATGTTGCCAACACAAGCACGGCTCTTAACGAGCTTACTTCAGGTCGCACCCTGGCAATTGGCGATGTTTTCAGCGCTTATTTCCCTGTCTCGAAGAACTACGCCTTATTCAAAATCAAAGAACTTGATTCAAGCAGCGTCACTGTTGAATTCAAGGTTAATTCAACCCCTGATGAACCGAGGTTCTAAGACAGCCAGATATTGAGTAAATCGAACCTTACTGGTATTCTTGTGGTGGTCGAATGGTAAAAAACGAAAAGATGCACGACTATTTTGAACATGCGTGAAGCCGCTTTCTACAAAAAGCAGGGCGACAAAATCGAATGTCTGCTCGGCCCGAATCATTGTCTGCTCGCCGAAGGCGATACGGGCAGTTG
>JAQUZA010000393.1 GCA_028691595.1 Candidatus Rifleibacteriota bacterium | reverse complement strand
TTACTCCTATAAGCACTCGATCATTTTTTAGTATAACGGCACAACTTTGTCGAGCTTCCGCATCTTGTTGCCAAAATTCGAAAACCTTAAAAAGCTGAACCACCATACAATTCACTTTTTAACTGTGCTGCGAAGTTTAAATATCCCATTAAAGATATTTATACGGGCCGGTTTCAAACCGGCCCCAACGCAACCTAATCAAAAAGACCTTTATTATTGGATGTGTTTCATCGGATATTATTTTCAAAGAACTTCGCGGTTTCCCGCTGACCTCACTTGAGGGTAAAATTGATTTTATCAAAACAACTTCAACATGTCAATAAAAATGTACACCTTTTTTTTAAATAAATCATTTCAAACTCCCTTATTTCTGCGGCATAGATTAACAGATAATTTCGCCGGGTTTAGTAATTCAATACAAAGAACAAATTGAGAAAACTTAACAACACTTTTAAAATTTCCGGCTACCAAATTGCTTGTAACCTTTAATGATAAAATAGCTCAATCGTCCAGATTTTTTGTATCTGCTCAATAAGGTTTTAACAAATTATCTTGCTTGCCCGGCTTTTAAAGTGTTAAAAATCAAAGCCACCAGAAAACGCCCCATTTAGAATGAGAGAAATAATCTTTGGAAAAGCCGATTAAATCATGGCCCGCTCTTGATATGGTTAAATTTGCCTGCGTTGCAGGAATGATTCTTAACCATTGTTTTTACTGGCTTTTTACAGATTACGGCAGAGTCATAATTTCAGCAGATCATCCGCTTTTTGATTGGGTTTCACGCTGCATGTTTCTCGGTTTTATACCACTGATGTTGCCCCTGACTGCAGGGTGTACACTGCGTTTTCACCTTTCCTCAACCACTGAAATTCCGCGGCTGGCATTTTTGCAGACGGCAAAACTGACTTTCAGCGGGATTTTTCTGATGTTCATGGGCTTCATGATGAACCTTTTTGCCGGTGGCTGGAGCGTGATCATGGCATGGAACGTATTGCAGACTGTCGGCCTGAGCTTTATCGCGATTGCAGCCATATTGAGCCTTGCGCCGGCAAAGTTTCTGGCACTTGTCGGTGCCGGCTGCATGACTTTGTACCCGTGGCTTGATCATCTCAGGCCTGCAGGTGGCGAAAGCTATTTTATTCAGGTCATTTTCGGTGATCCATCAGGGTTTCACAGCTGGCCGTTTATTCCATGGTTTTTGATCGTTCTTGCCGGCTTCTTTTTAAGTCATGCATATATTTATTTTTCTGACCCTTGCAGATTCAGGCAGATGTTAATCGCAGCTGCTGCAGCATTCATGTTGCCCCCGATGTTATTGAGACAGTGGATGCCGGTTCTTGACCCGAGCAACCTGATGGGGGCAAAGATGTTCAGCCCGCCATGGCCAGTTATTTTGGCCCTGCCGGGGTTCTCTGCCCTTATTTTTCTGGTGGCCGGCCAACTTGAAAAACTGGTGCATCTTTCAACCCGGAGCCTTATAAACTGCTTCAGCAAAGGAATTCTCTGGATATACTTCGTTCATCTAGTTGTAGGCAACCGTCTTTACGTATTTCTCAAAGAAAACAGCGCAGGGGGTGATTGGGTTAATTCTCTTAGTGGCCCCGGCAAGATTGCCGCGATTATCGCATTGCCGACTTTCATGATGCTGTTAAGCTGGCTAACAGGCTATCTGTGCATACGCCTGCTCTATGAAAAAAGATTCCGCATCGAGCTGAAAAAGTGTGACAACTTATGATTCCATTGCTCACTTTTTTTAAGCTCTACCCTGGCAACAGAACCATCATTTGCCTGCGACGACCATATGCGATTGCGAGAACGAAAACAATAAAGCAGAATAATTACGAGGATCTTCAGCAACAAAATGAGTGAGATCAGTATAACCGACCCAAAAATTGAAACTCGCGGCATTTACGGAGACGGCTACGAAATTAACCTGTCGGCCTATGAGGGCATCGACACCAGCCGCCTGGCGGTTGTTTTTTCTGGGCAGGGCTCAGCCAGACCGGGAATGTTTCTCGAAGAATATCAACGCCTGCCGGCAATGAAACAGCATTTCGCCATCGCCGATAAAATGGCCGCCGATCGTGGTCTACCTGCCATATCTTCGTTTATTCTCGATGCCGCAAAGCTTGAGGGGGAAACCCTCTGCAAAGTTCGTAATCTGGCAATCTTCACGGCCCAGATCGCCTGCTACGAAGCGATTATCGAAGCCGGTCTGCGGCCAATCGTTGTTTCCGGCTTCAGTCAGGGCGAGGTTGCGGCTCTGGTAGCCTCAGGAATTGCCTCATTTACGGATGGCTTCAAAATTTTATGTGCACTTGATCGCGTTTCTTCGCCTCCCAATAGCCTTGGCTATATGATGGCTGTCGCAGCTTCTCCTGATCGACTGCAGCAGATTCTTGACCCGAAAACCTATTTGGTCAGCTGTATTGGAGCTCCTGAGCAGATAACGATTTCAATCAGACCTGAACATGTCGATCAGGTAACAAAAATCCTCAAGCAGCACGATATTCTCATCAAGCTTCTCGATATCCCCCAGCCTTACCACACCGAGTTGATGCGACCAGTCAGCGACCGGATCCACTCATTTCTGCAATCCGGCCAGATACGCTTTAAAACACCCGCACTGCCGATGGTTTCATGTATCAGCCACCGGGTAATCGATGCCCACAACTGCCGCAATACCGACTGGGTTGAAATAATGAGCCGGCAGACAACCGAAAAGGTTGATTTTGTCGGGCAAATTCAAATTATCAGAAGTTTTCGCTGTGGCTCGTTTCTCGAAATCGGCCCTGGCAGGTCATTGCAGAATTTTATCGCCGCGACACTCAAGCAACAGCCACACCGAATTATTGAGCTGTCAAAGGTTCTCCTGCCAAGAACCGAAAAAAATAACACTACAAAAGAAGTGGCTTTCGCTTCGAATCCGCTGCTGAAGATTCTGCAAAGGGCGATTGCCAAAGTTACGGGTTATCAGATCGAACGCATCTCACTTGAAGACCGCTTCCAGGAAGACCTCGGTGTCGACTCGCTGAAAACCGCAGAAATCATTCTTCAGGTGATGAAAGAATCAGGGCGCAATCTTGACCCCGCCAGATCGATCTCGGGTTTTAAAGACGTTCACTCTGCCGTAGAAATGCTGGAAAAAGCCCCCATTGCCAGTTATGACCTCAAGCCAGTGCATACCGCCAGATTCATGCGTGGCCGGACCGTCTGGCGTGCATGCCCCCTTGAACAGCAGTCGCCAGTTGTTTTTGTAGCCCAGGCCAGCTTAACAATTGAGTTTCAGCAGATTGTCACGCAGACAGTTTCCCCGGCCGAATTGGCTGACCGGATCGCCGCAATGCCAGCAAGACCACTGCTGGTTATTCGCGCAGACAAACCGGAATTGCCTTTTCAAAAGGCTTTGTTGCCCACAGATACCAGAGGGTTTCTTGAGCAGACGGCAAGGATCATTGAATTCTTTCAGAAAATACTTCAGATTCTACCTGAACCAAACTTTGATCTGTTTCTCGTCACCTCGCAGCAAAGCGGCCCGCTCGCCATGGCGTTGCCCGGTTTGCTCTGGTGCCTGCGGCGTGAGTTTCCGGGGCTGTTCTGTAAGCACATTCATCTGGGTCTTGAAACCAGCGAAAACCAGCTTGAAACAATAGTTCGGTGCGAACGCAACGACCCTTTTCAACCTCTGGTTCGCTACGACCCCGAGCGACAAATTGCGGTTATCGAACCCTTCAGCGAAAAGGTCAGGCCGGCACTGCCAGGTGTAATTGTTGCTTTTGGCGGGGCAAAGGGCATAACATTTGCTCTGCTTGAGCGCATCGCCAAGAAAGGCTCACACATTTATATCGCCGGACGAAGCCCGGCTCGCGATAGCACGGTGGCCAGAAATCTCGCAACCTTGCGG
>JAQUZA010000392.1 GCA_028691595.1 Candidatus Rifleibacteriota bacterium | reverse complement strand
GGCAAAGACAGCCTTTTTCTGGGCTGGGAGGCCACGAACAAAGGCAATAAAATCAAGCTGCCTGTCGGCTTGCCTGCGGTTTTCGGCAAACTCTCGCACAATAGAATCCGCTGGAATCCCATAATTGCCAAGGCTTTTGACCATGGGAAATCTTAAGCCCTGGTCGTCGCTACGGCTGTATGCCTTGGTGACGAGCTCGGTACATACCAGTGATTGCTCGGTATTGAAGCTGAACTGAAAGTCATACTCACGCCCGTAATAAGAAAAGGCGAGAAGAATTGCTCTTGCAATTGCCATAGGCTTCAGTCTGGGTCTTACAGCGGCAACGTAGTCACAATGAAGGGCCCCCGGAATCGAGTTGAGAACGATTCCTTCGCTTATGGCTTCCATTATTCTGCGGGTTTTGCCATCGCTTGTGTTGGGCGATTTCCAGATTTTGGCTGCTTTGGGATAGTGTTTTTCGAGAAGTTCAGAAAAATTTCTGGCATCGTTTTTTTTGCACCAGTTGGTTATTTCAGGGTCACTATCAAATTCTTTGCTTACTTCGGCGGGTGTGCCAATATAAAGAAGCGCATGTGGCCAGAACCCGGGAAGAAAAATGTTCGATAGATACCAGTCCTGGCGACCGACCAGAATGTCGCCCGGCTTTAACAGGCCGGCAAATTTCTCAAGCTGGTCAGCCGAAATCAGTCGAGAATGCTTTTCTTTAACCCGGGTGTCACCAACCCAGGTGAAAATCTGACGTTGAGCCGGCAGAAAAAAGTCGAGAGAGGCGTTTATTATGCTGCGGCTGAGAAATTTCCATGAGGGGTCGCTGGCGACCTTGTGAGAAAGGTTGCCAAGAAAATCTTTGTGAGCCAGAAGATAATCTGTGACCGCCACTGGTGGCTGTTGGTCTGCTGATGCCAGCTTGTTGCCGGTCTTGATATCGTCGAAGTGAGATATGCGAAAACGGTAGAGATGAGCGAGGTTTTCTGGATGCAGAGCATCTTTAACCGTCTTTCTCAGAGATCCTTGTGGGATGCGCAGTTCACGGTTACCTTCGTTGATAATATCTTCGAGGCCCCCGCGTCTGGAAAGAAAATTCATGAATTCAGATACCATGATCACCCTGGCAAGACGAGCCGTTATGCCAAGTGTATACCCGGTGAAATAGCTGCGAACGCGGTCGTTGTGATCGAATACCAGCGGAACTTCATATTTTCTGCTGATGAAATCGAGGTCGTCCAGAAACGACCTGAAAAGGTTCCAGAAGCGAAAAACCGGCTTGAGGATTTCATGATTTTTCAGGGCATCTTTGCGTGAGAGCCTGTCGAGGTAAGAACCTTCACGAAAAGACCCTTCGCACAGGCGCTGCAGCTTTCCGGCCCGGTCGGAAAAAAGCTTGAGGTCGTCGCTTATATTGCGTTTGTAGAGACTTTGGCTTGAGCGTGTTCCTTCTTTGATTGCCTGCTGAAGCGAGAAAGGCCCGGTCTCAGACCCGTACAGGCTCGTGCTCAAAATGAAAACAAAAATATGAACAAGAAGAAGCCGGTAAGAAAACTTCATATATAGCTCCTGCCAGTTTGCAACTAAAAAATTACCGGGTTCATTATAACCCGGTAATATTTTTTCAGCAATAAGGCTCAAAAATGTCGGCTTTATCGTCTCACCATAAGATAATAAGGCGGTTGAAAATTTTATGCGAATATGCCCTGAAGAAAGACAATGCTGATCGCAATCGGAGCTACCCATTTGATGAGAAAAACCCAGACATGTGCCAGGGCAAAGTTGATTTTGCCATCGTTGGTGATTTCTTTTATGGCATCGGTATAAGCCAGATCCCAGGTGATGACGGTTTTGCCATCTTCGGTTTTGTGAATTCGCTGTTCTTTGTAGAGGCCCCAGACCCAACCTACAAATATTGACAGAATAATCCCGCCAAGCGGAAGCAAAATATTGGTGGCGATAAAGTCAACAGAATCAAGGATATTTTTGCCCTTGATGAGGGTTATATGTGACCATGGCCCCTGGCTAAGCGAGCAGGGGATTCCAAGCGCGAAAATCATGCCCGAGATTATGAGAGTGGCCTTTTTTCGTGTCCAGTTCCATTCATCGACAACGTATGAAACGCAGACTTCGAGTAGAGATATCGAAGAGGTTACCGCTGCAAAAAGTGCCAGAATAAAGAATGCGACACCTACCAGAGAACCCATGGGCATTTTTGAAAAAACTGCGGGCAGGGTAATAAAAAGAAGCCCTGGCCCGGCATTCGGTGAGAAGCCAAAGGCAAAAACCGCCGGCAGAATCGCCAGGCCGGCGAGCAGTGCCACTCCGGTATCAATAAGCGGAATGATCATCGAGCTCTGGGGAATATTCTCGTCTTTACTTAGATAACTTCCATAGGTAATCATGCAGCCCATGCCGAGGCTCAACGAAAAGAAAACCTGCCCGAGGGCCGAAAGAATAACCCCCCCGGTTATCTTTGAAAAATCAGGTGTCAAAAAGAATTTTACCCCTTCCATGGCACCATCGAGGGTTACAGAGCGAATCATCACCAGAACCATGATAATAAAAAGGGCCGGCATCATTATTTTTGAATACTTTTCAATACCATTCTGAATTCCACCCATAACGATGCCAAGGGTGATCAGCATAAAAACGCCATGATAAAAGATCGGCATACCGGCGGATGAGATAAATTCGTTAAACATGCCGCCAAGCAGTTGAACATCAGCGGTATTGAAACTGCCAGATGCCGCTTTTACAAGGTAACTGATGATCCAGCCGCCGATAACACTGTAAAATGAAAGAATGAGAAACCCGGCAAGAACGCCCAGACTCCCGGCCCACGCCCAGCTTTCCCTGATTTTGCGGTAAGCGCCAATGGCGTTTAACTGCGCGTATCTACCAACGGTTATTTCAGCCATCATCAGCGTGAATCCGACTACAAATAGAATAATAAAATAGACGAGAACAAAGGCACCACCCCCGTTCTGGCCAGCCAGAAACGGAAACTTCCAGAGGTTGCCAAGCCCTACTGCCGAACCTGCTGCGGCCAGAATAAACCCAAGTTTTGAACCCCACTGATCTCTTTTTATTTCGCTACTTTGCATGCAATCTCTCTTGTTAAACAATTTTTTTGCTCGGGATGATGCAACCCGAGCGCCTGTCAGGATACAAAAATCAGACATAAAACACCAGAAAAAAGAAATTTTGCACGGGTAAAAGACCATGCAAAGATCAGGCGGTTAAGGTTATAATCCAATCTGCTGATGAATCAAACCGGGGGTTGAAAATGCTGCAGGGCGAGCACAAAGATGGGTCAGTTATCGAGCATCTTGAAGAATTGCGCTGGGCATTGATCAGGTCGCTTCTTAGCGTTGCTGTGCTTTTCCCGGTGGCATTCTATTTTTCTGACCGTATTACCGCTGTTCTTGTAGAAAAAATGTGCCCGGTGGGTTTCAAGCTGCGCTACTTTTCGCCGGTAGAACCATTTCTGGTGCAGTTGAAAATGGCTGCATTCATAGCCATTTTTATTGCCGCCCCTTATATTCTTCGCCAGGCCTGGGGGTTTATCGCTCCAGGCCTTTACGGCCCTGAGAAACGGTTCGCCGGTTTTCTGCTTCTGCTCAGCTGTATACTGTTTGCCGGCGGGGCAGCGTTTGCACTGGTAGCGATTCTACCGGTGATCATGACATTTTCAACCGGCTTTCAGACTGCTTATCTTGAAGCTGCAATCGGCTTTGAGCAGTTCATCAGTCTGGCGGGAATGCTTGCTCTTGCATTTGGTGCCATGTTTCAATGCCCGGCAATTGTTTTTGTTCTGGTAAAAACAGGTCTGGTGACCGTAGAGCGGATTATCGTGCTGCGGCCGGTCATTATCGTAGTCATACTAGTTATTTCGGCAATTCTTACCCCGCCTGATGTCTTCAGTC
>JAQUZA010000391.1 GCA_028691595.1 Candidatus Rifleibacteriota bacterium | reverse complement strand
AAAGTTGACAAGGGTTTCAGTGTATATTTCGCTGCTCCGGTCGCCACCTCAAGCGAAGGGCTGGGATTGTTTAACCTGAGTGGCAATACCTGGAAATTCATCACCTCAGACCTTAATCAGGCTATGGCTTACTCAGCCCGATTGACTTCTTCACAAATGCTTGCGGTAATGCGCGATGTCGTTGCCCCGACGGTTGCCCTCGATAAAAAAATCGATCTCGACGAACCTTTCAGGGTTTCCAGACCTGAATTCAGCGGAGAAATCAAAGAAGCCGGGTCGGGCCTTGCCGCCCAGGAAGTGGTCGCTCACATCGACGGTGGTCTGGCACAGCCGGTAATAGTAGACGGTCTCGGTCGATTCAGCTTCAAACCCTTTGCCGAACTTACCACCGGCGACCACGAACTGGTTATCAAGGCAGCCGACAAGACCGGTAATAAATCTCAGACTGCTGCCATGAGATTTCAGGTTCAGCTGCCACTGCAGATTGGGCAGATCATGCAGTATCCTAACCCGGCCAGCAGGCGCGGTTACATCAGAATCAGCGCCAACAGTGGAGCCTTGAATGACGATCTGGTGAGCATCAAAATCTATGACACCGCAGGGCATAAAGTTACCACCCTTAGCAATGTCAAAGCGGTCAAAGAAAACTTTGGAGCCGGCAGTTCGCGCTTCCTCTACGACATTCTCTGGGATCTTCGCAACGATGCCGGCAAGCAGGTTGCCAACGGGGTATACCTGGCAAGAATCGAAGTGCGCGACCCGATCAACCCGGCCAACAAAGTTAAGAAAACCTGCAAACTGGCAGTATTGAGGTAATATCATGCAAAAACACAGCACCAGAGACTTGCTCAGAACTGCTTTCGCACTATTGATTGCCGCCATAACCATGCTCATCGGCTGTGGCGGGGGCGGGGGCGGCGACGGCCGCCAGATATTGCCCGGCGAGAATCCGGCCGGCCCGATCATCGTTACGGGGACAGGCACTTCGACAGGAACCGGAACGGGCACAGGAACAGGAACAAGCACTGGGACCGGGACGAACACTGGAACTGGCACCAGTATTTCGGTAGAACAGAAGGTTACTAATGCCTGGAGCGTTATGGATTCTGCCAACTGGGGCGGAGCGATCTCTCACTTCAGTGATATACTCGGCGACTCACGGGCCACTTCAGCTCAACGCCAGGAAGCTTATAACGGCCGCGGCTGGGCGAAAGTCAAGTATTACAGAACTATTGAAGGTCTTGAAGATTTTAAGAGCTCTGTTCAACTTGGCAATCAGGATGCCGGCAGTTACCGGGAATCACTGCTTGGCTACGCTCTGGCGCTCATTCAGGCGGGTGGTGATGCCAATGTCAGAACAGCTGTTGATATACTGGCTGACCAGATAGGACTGGGAGACCCTTTATACAAATTGACACTTGAACATCTCAGCGTTGGGGTCACTTCACCAGAAGCGCACGCCATGCTGGCTTACGCCTTATTCTGGCGCAATGATACCGGTGATAATGCTCTGGCAAAAACCCAGATTCAGCAGGCTAAAATTGAAGATACATCAACTACAGGTACGGTCAATCAGGTTTATGTAACGCTAAAAGCGGCAGGACTTGATATCTGAACACACATTGATCGGGAGTTCTGGTTCTTTTACAGGGAGCGGCGAAAACCGCTCCCTGTAGCTTTTAGGCAAAAACCATGCCAATTTTCACATAAAAATGTTTTTTTACTTGGAAAATTTGCTCTTGATGCCGATTAGTTTACTTGAATAGGCGAAAAATATCAGTTCCACCCGGAGGAACCATGCATATGGCGAACAAGAAGGCAAACATTAAACTCAGCAGGATTTTTATCAGCAGCGTATTTCTGTTATTTCTGCTGCTGGCGGCTTCGCCTGGCTGGGCTGATATTTCCAATGCCCAGGTTGTAATTTCATCAGATCTTAACGGTGACGGCGTGGCCGGCATTGGTGATACCATCACCATTTCGTGCAGATCAACCACCACCAGCACCACCGGAGAGTTTCCGTATGTTTCAGCCCCGGAACTGGGGATCACCAATCTCACCCTGCCCCAGCTGGCTGGAAGTCTTTATTCTGCTATCATCACCGTTTCTCCGGGCAGTGTTGATGGCGATGTGACTTTTACCTTCGGTGACGATTCAAACTCTGCGCCCCAGCGCACCATCAAAGTAGACAACCGTCGCTCAACCTCACAAATTGGACCCACTGCCACACCGAACATCGGTACCGGCAGCGGTGGTACCTTCAGAATCGGCGATCAGTTCGTCATCGATCTCACTCTTAACAGTGCTGCCGATGGTGAAGTGGTAACAGCAAATCTCATTCCTCTTGGTCTTGGTGCTAACACTATTTTTTCTCCCAATGGTGCCACCTCTTTCAGACTTCCGATAACTGTTCCGACCAATCGCGAAGGAACCTTGCAGAACATTCCGGTTTCGGCCATTGACAATGCAGGCAATACCACCACCTGGAACACATTATCAATAAATTTTGATACCATCGCCCCGATCATTAAATCAGTGATCGTAACCAATTTGACCACTAACAAGACCTATGTTACCGCCGGAGACAGTATCAAGATTCAGGCGGTTGTGGGCAATTATGACAATGATACCCTGATCGCCTCAAATTCACGCCTGTTTGGTAACAACCCTGTAACCCTCAATAAAGAAGCCGGTGGCGCACTTGGTGCCGAAGCCGTTTTTGAGAAAATCGTCTTCATAACCGAGTCTGATCTGATTCAGAATTCATTTATTTTCTTTGATGTTACCGCAACCGATGATGCCACCAACTCGGTAACCAGAACCTCCAACTCTCTGCGCATCGACAGTGTTCCACCAGAATTTTCAGGTGAACTCTCGATGAAGATCATTCGCAACGGCATTAACATTACTGATGCGAACAGAACCTCGATCATCAACGATGTTCTGAGAATTTCCGGAAACGTTGTCGAGGGAATGAAAGATATTACCCTGACAGTTGATCTCTCTAGCATTGGCGGGGTCAGCAACCAGATCATACCATTCAATGATGGATCAAGTGCGCCAAACCTCGGCACAACTTCCTTCAGCCTCGATTATCCGGTTTTTCAATATACCTCGGAAAACAGTTCCCCAAGGGCTTTTTCTGTGACGGCAAAAGATGTTGCCGGAAACCTGATCACCAGGGTGACCCTGCCGGTTATTTATGTAGACAACTATCCGCCTACTATAAGTGCCGGCCAGATTCAGAACGTAACCCGCCCCGGTCAGCCGGCAAGATACGGTGACCAGATAGCTATAACCGCAACCGTCGGCAATCTCGACAATGGCAGCGTCTGGGTCAATCTTGAGAAAATTGGCGGCGCGGCCAGCAGCACTCTTAGCCCTTCTGGAACAGCTTATCGGCTAGACCACATCGTAAGCGACCCGACAGTCGGCATGACCACAGATTATTCAATGAGCTTCCCTGTTTATGCAGCCGATGATGCCGGCAATACGGTTATCACCGTTACTAACAGCATTCATATCGACAATGAACCCCCACAGATTTTAACTGCAACATATTCGGTTAACCCGGTTCTTTCAACATCACACCCTTATGTCAGAGCTGGTGACCGCCTGACCTTCAAGGTGCAACTGGCTTCATCGACTTCGTCAATTTATGACGGCCAGACAGTAAAGATTTATCTTAACGAGCTCGGGCAGACCAACCCTGTAGATATGGTCTATGCGGGCGGGTATTACACCACGAGCATCACCGTTGCCGCTGGCAGCCTTAATTACGAGCATTACTTCAGCTTCACTGCCACTGATAACTCAGGCAATGAAAAAAGCGGGGTAATTCAGGTTCCAGTTGACAATTCTGTTCCTGATGTCGGGCCAATGGGCGTGAATTTTCTTACCGACATGTCCAAGGCCGGCGTAAGTAACGTTGGTGACCGTCT
>JAQUZA010000390.1 GCA_028691595.1 Candidatus Rifleibacteriota bacterium | reverse complement strand
TCGACCGATATTACGGCTGTGACGACGATCAACATGTAAGCAATAAGCCTGAATCTGAAGGGAATGTGATAACGCAGCACTGAAACGACAACCGAACTGAAAACCGTTGTAACTCCGACCATGACCGCCATAAAAAAAGCATTTTCAACCTTCAGAGTTACGGCAAGAGTCGAACACAAACCCAGGGCCAGCACAAACACAGGGTTTGCCGGCACCATGCCCTGCCAGATGGTCTTAAGATAATTCATGTTCTGCCTCGAACCTGCCGCAGATTATCTAAAGCCCTGTTGATAAGCTTTTCGACAGCACGCGAGCTGGTAGTTGCACCACTGACTGCATCGAACTGGTTATTCATAACCCGTGCCGGGCTCATCATCACACCTTTTTCTGCAGACAAGCCAATGAACTGATCAGAAAAAGCCTCATCAACAATCAGACCGCCAAGCCCGGCAGTTTCATTCTGGTCAATCACACGCATCCCCAGCAGCTGCTTTTGCGTGGCATCGTAGACAAATACCAGGGTAATCTCAGCCCACATACCACTGCCGGAAGCTTCACAAGCCCACAATTCAGGTCTGGCGGTTCCCTGCCAGAATTTGATGCGGCCAGCGGATCTGCGGGTAAACATGGCATTAAAGTTTTCGAGCAGCAGTTTTTCTACGGGCAGAGTTTCGCTGCCAACGATCTGCAATAGCGCATCGACAGAACGCAGACTAAGCTCAGCCCGTTCACCAATTGCCGCCCTGGTCGCCATTAACAGTGCCGAGCAGCAAAATGCCAGCAGCAGCATGAATTTCAGCGGAGCCATCAGCTTCTGCATCAGTTAATGCCTCGCCGCATCAGCAAATCGGTCAACAAAGGAGCAGTGATCTGTGCAAGCAGCAGCGCGTAAACCGGGCCCAGAAGGTTTTCGGACCGGAAAATAAAAACAATCGCCAGAGAAGAAAACAGCAGAGCACTGATTACCTGGCCCACCAGGTCTTCCGGTAAAGAGACCTCATCAAAAACCGCAATAAGCAGCAGACCAGGCACAATCCCAAGCAACAACGGGTGCAGAGCCGATATATCGAGGTCTGACCAGCCAGCAACCAACAGGGTTGCCAGTTGAACAGACAAAACAGCGACTACCCACCAGACGCGACGACGGCGGCCAAGTAACGCCAGAGCTGCTGAGGCTGCGAGCAGAGGCAGGCCGAAAGCAGAGCCGGGCAAAGCCGGCAACAGGCCAGAATACGAAGCTTCAACCAGAAATTCCGGCCCAACTTCAGCATAGGTTTCCCATACTGGCTTTGCTGAAGGCATACCGGCGTTCCAGACCTTGAAACCATCGTAAGGCCCGGGCAAAGGTCGAACGGGGTGCAAACTTGCGGTATGCCCGTAGCCAACCAGCATAAAAACAACAGCGACTGCTACCGGGTTGAAAATGTGACGGCCACAGCCGCCGAAACTGCTGTAAGTCAAAAGATAAGCAGCGATCAAAATAATGGGAATCAGCCACAAAGGCAGAGCCAGCGGGCAAAAAAGCGGAAAAAGCAGAAAAAGACCCCAGCCAAAACGGTCTGTTGCAGAGTTTGCAGAGGGCCCGGCTGACTTAAAAATCAAGGCCAGCAGCCAGCAGCCAGCACCGGTAGACAGGCTTATCAAGGCCCCGGCAGCAAACTTCTGGCCGAATCTTCCCCAGATGAAAAAGTAGAGCGGCAGCAGAAAAAGACACAGAAACAAATCTGATCTGTCTGGTCGCTTTTCAAATTCACCTGAGGCAGAAATATGGTTCATGAGCACCTGCTGGCAAAATATGGCAGCCACATCTGGCCGCACAAGGAGCATAAAGTAATCAGGCCCTGCCGTCAAGCGTATGAGCCGAACCACTCTCAATTATGCAGAAAACAATTTTGCTGCGAACATCAGGGTCTGTATATTTTTTGCACATTTTGATTTTTGCTCTAAACTTTTCAGGGGGGGGCTGCCGATACATATAAGGGAAAGTGTTTTTTTCTTAACATAAGGATGTGCAAAATTACTCAAGGAGGAGTAAATCATGGCTATCGCTGCGTCAATTTTATCGCAACGCTTTATGCGGGCCAACCGGTTTTCACAGGCTGTAGACTCACTTTTCAATCGCGAAAAAGGCGAAAAAAGCAGGTCAGAATCTGGCATCGAAAAAGATCTGTTAGAGCTTTCACCGATGAATCAGATGCGTCAGACCATCAGCCAGTTCAAACGTCAGACTTCAGTCAACGCCGAGCTGAATGTCAAAATGACGGTCAGCAGTGAGCAATCACTTGAATCAGGCAGTACCGACCCCAAATTCGAGCGTGATGTCGATCTGATGTTACGAATGATCAGCAAGGATGAAAAAGAGTATCAGACCCTCAAAGCCAGATTTAACAAGATTATTGGCAGATCAGACCCTGATGCTCAAGAGTCGGGTGAAACAAGCAGCACAGCTGTTGCAAGCTCTTCTGAAGGCAATATTTCGACAAGTCAGAACCAGAGCCAGGCGCTTACCAGCGAAGAAATGTCTGCCAGCCTCGCCAGACGCAATTCTTACGAGCTGAATCTCAAATTCAAGCAGACCGTGACCGAAGAAGGTCGTATCGGTATCTCTCTCGAAGAACTCGGAGTCAAAAAGGTAGACCCGCTGGTGCTAGATCTGAGCGGCGAAGGGGTGCAGCTCACCGAAGCCGGCAAAGGGGCGTTTTTTGACATTACCGCCGATGGGAAGCTCGACAGCACTGCCTGGGTCAAAGGTAATACTGCGCTTCTTACCTATGATCGCAACGGTAATGGCATAATCGACAACGGCAGTGAACTGTTTGGCGACCAGAATGGTGCCGCCGACGGCTTTACTGAACTGGCTAAATATGACAGTAATGGCGATAAAAAGATCAGTTTTCTTGACCCGGTTTTTAAGGCCCTTAAACTCTACCGCGACCTCAATGGCGACGGAAAAATGAGCAGCAACGAATTCAATACCCTCAATGAGCTTGGCATTAAAGCACTAAATCTGAACTTCAACCGTGTTTCAAAAGATATCAACGGCAACTCGCTCATTCTTAACGGCAGCTTCGAACGCGAAGACGGCTCAACCGGCCAGCTGGCTGATGTCCTGCTCGGCTACCGCCAGGTGTGACAAAGCACTAGTGGTCTGTCACATATGAAAGCAAGAATAGACATCAATTCTGTCATCCCCGCGCTTGTCACCGAAAGGGGGAAAGCGGGGATCTAAGCCGCTACATGCTAGATTCCCGCCTGCGCGGGAATGACGAAGAACCCCCATAATTCCTGTGTGACAGAGCACTAGTGGTCTGTCAAAGTCGAAAATACAAAATCAACGGCCTCGATGTCATCCCCGTGCAAACGGGGATCTAATCCGTTAGAGATAAGATTCCCGCTTCTGCGGGAATGACGGTATTACTACAGATTCAAGTTTGACAGAGCACTAGTTCAAAGAGACGGTCAGGGCAACGACGAAGACCAGAATTGCCGCGAAGAAAAGCAATGACAAAAAAATATCGGCCCAGAATTCTGTGATTGCGTCTGCAAAGGTCCAGTCACGGAATTCAACTATCGGCTGATCGCCACAAACTGGAGCATGCAGAACCTTTTCGCTTTCGCCGGCAAACAATTGGCAGCCGGCCGCTCCGGCAAGCTTTTCTGCGAGCCGGTTAACTGCGTGAACCGACTTGTCTTTTGCCTCTGATACCACAAGCTTTCGCCCGGATTTTAAGAGCATGACGACCCGGTAAGACCACCAGGTATGAACTCTGGCACGATTGTGAATACCCGAAACACCAATACCGCAGATTTGCTCAAAATCTGCTATCTTAAAGCGTCGCAATGAACTGAACAAAGTAACTCTGAACCAGACTGTTCCGGCATTAACATCAAATTCAAAACCAGTGCTGAAGCCGAACATCATTAAAACGAAAAACAGGCAGTCAATCGAGAACC
>JAQUZA010000389.1 GCA_028691595.1 Candidatus Rifleibacteriota bacterium | reverse complement strand
CCTGGTAATTCCGCCTTCGACCGGCATTTCGTACACCACATCAGCCTGATCAAGGCCACTCTGAGGTCTCGACTGATTGTGGTTCTCGATCATAATTGCCAGGGGTCGCATCACCCCTGTGCCGGCAGGAACCACAGGCGCGGGTTTTTCAGCAGTGGCGAGAACCTTGCTGGCTGAGGCCGTCACAGCAACCTTACCCGGGTCTTCAGAGCCCGATGCCTGAAGGGCCTTGACCGGTTCAGCCATGCTTGCAATCTGAACCGTATCAACGATCTTTAATGGCTCGACCAGCTCGACCTTATCAGTTGGCTTGACCGGGTTGAGCGGTTCTACGATTGTCAGAGTCTTGACTGGCCCGCTGCCAATAACAGCAGCAGGTTCCGGGATCTTTTTGGCCTCAGTCATTTTTACCGGCTCTGAAGCAATCACAGATTCGTTTTTAATAACTGGCTTAACAGGGGTTATAGGTATTGGAGGTCTCGACAAATCAGCTTTTGCCCTTTCAATCGCTTCATTTGCGGGTCTGGTAATTTTTTTTGGCTTTACAGAACCGGTCATGGAGGCTGCGTTACTTTTGACAACAGGCTTTGCCGCAGAAGAGGGCACTAAGAGAGCCGGAACATTCTGCCTCTCAGAAACAGCCGGTTGAATGGCAACAGGAGTTTTAACCAGGTCGGGACGTATAAAGCGCACCGAACTAGATGCGGGAGCAAGGGTTCGCATACCGATAGAGTCGAAAAATGGCTTTGGTCGAATCTTTTTGTCAGTCGGTGTCAATTGAGCTGTCTGCTCTTTTGGGGCAGGAACAACCTTGACGGTATTATTCACAGCAGCCACAGACGAGGCTGATGCGGCCTTCAGTTTTGGCAAAAGAGCTGCATGCAGGTGTTTTGCTTCAACAAACAGGTTGTTCAACTTTTTAAGATAATGATATTTAAGAGGGGTATCGCTCTGAGCAAAACTATCGATTCTCGACTCAATAAAGCCGATAAAATCGCTCAACTGCTTATTACCATCTGGCTCAGACAGAAGCGAAGAGTTTGAGCCCGGGGCAAGTGCCCTTTTCATCTCAAGGTTCATCAGACTTATTGTATCTCGCAGCTCAAAATACTGCCTGATTTCGATTATGTTATCAGAAGCGCCCCGGGAAACGGGCACAACATTAAGCAGCAGAAACACAACAATAAGAATGCCCAACCTGTTCATGAAGCTTTCCTCACAAAAATCAATGTGGAATTACAAAATCTTCGGAAGTTTCATCGATGGCATTGTCGCCTGCACGTGCAGGCTGAACAAGGCCGCCGGAAATAACAACCTTCATTGCGTCTTCGATATCCATGTGGGTATCGATGATCATTCTTTTGCTTAAAATAAGCATAAAACCGGAAGTAGGGTTTGGAGTGGTCGGAACAAAGACTGACACCAGATCGTCTTCGAGCCTGTCTGACCTGGTCGGCAGTACAAAGTCGGCGGTAACGAACCCGATAACCCAGCTGTTCTCTTTGGGGTATTCGAGCATGACAACGCGCTTAAACTCGCCTCTGTTGTTGCGCACAAACACATCAGCAACCTGTTTAATGCCGTTATAGAGAGAACGAACAACAGGAATCTGCTCAAGCGAAGCATCTATGCCCGAGATCAGTCGTCTACCAAAATAGTTCTGTGCGATCATGCCAACCGAAACACAGATAAGAGCAGTCAGAATCAGGCCCATACCAGGGACTCTGTAGCCAAGTGCATTACTGACTGCAACACCGAGAAGGCCATCGGTGATCTGAAAAATTGCATACATGATGTAGAGAGTAACCACAAAAGGCACGAGCACAAGAACGCCGGTCAGCAGGTATTTGCGGATCTGGCTGAAAAGATTGTTCAACCTTTGGCCGGCATCTTCAAGAGTGCGATTCAGTCTTTCGTGTTCAATGGGCAGCTTCATAATGCAGATATTCTACGCTATTACCATCATTTTAGGCTAGCGTTAATCGCGACCCGGTTCAATATCTTGAGAAATTTCCGGTTTCATTGTGAACCTGACGCGCAGAATGCGGTTTCCTTTGATCTCAGTGACCTGAAAAGTCCCCTGGGGCTGCTCAAAAACTTCGCCACGCTGGGGTATTCTGCCAAGTTTTTCGAGAACAAAACCGCCGACCGTTTCTGAATCCTGATAATCAAATTCGCAATCGAGTTCGGCTTCGAGATCGCTGATGCTGAATCTTGCATCGACGCTGAAAACGTTCTCTTCAAGCTTGAGCATGGGCTCCTGTTCTTCAAGATCGTATTCATCAACGATCTCACCAACGATTTCTTCAAGAAGATCTTCGATGGTCACCAACCCTGAAACTCCGCCGTATTCATCTATTACCATCGCCAGATGCTGTTTGCGCTTCTGAAATTCGCCAAGAAGGTCATCGAGTTTTTTGGTCTCAGGCACGAAAAATGGAGAGCGCAGCAGCTTGAAAAGATCATAAGACTGCTGAATTTCGTCGAGTTTTATCAGAACATCCTTAACATAGAGAATGCCGAGAATTTTGTCCATTGTGCCGTCGTAGACAGGAAACCGCGAATGTCCGTCCTCTCTGATGAATTTTAAAAGTTCAGGCAGGCTGATATTTATCGGCATCGAAATAATATCAGGTCGAGGCACCATGACTTCTCTAACAAGGGTATCACCGAACTCGAAAACTGAGTTGATCATTTCCTTTTCGTCGTGTTCAATGATTCCGGCTTCTTCGCCGAGGTTAACATAGCTGTCAATTTCCTCGATCGTCGATGAGCAGCCCAGTTGGCTGTTCCAGTCAGAATATTTCGGCAGGAATCGACTCATGAACCAGACAATAATCGCCGCAGCAGGGTAGATCAAAAGCAGAAAGAATTTAAGAGGCCTGACAATCATTCTTGAATAGGCATACCCACCGAACAGAGCGACCGTTCGGGGTATAATTTCGCCAATCAGCAGCAGCAGAACAGAAATCCCCAGAATTGAGCCAATTGCGCAGAGATACCAGCCTGATTCGACGCAATGAGTGAATTCTGAGCCAGGAAGCCAGTTCAACAGATAAAGAACCGCAATTGCTGTTGCACAAACAGTTACAAAGGTATTGGCCATCAGCAGAGATATCAACAGACGCTTTTTATCTGCCAGAATTTTTAACATCTCTGTGGCCCGTGCGTCACCTTCGGTCTCATGTTTTTTCAAACGCAGCGGAGACAGCGAAAAATAAGAAGTTTCGGCTGACGAAAAAAAGGCTGACAGGAACAGACAGCCAAAGAAAAGAATACCTGTTATCGAATCGTCCATAGTTTCAGATCAGGCCTGCCTTGCTGGTATCATAATCAATCATTCTCTATTACCCGCTTAATCAAAGGTTCAGAGGTTGTGCCTTCAAGACAGGTGAGCAGGCGTTTATCGCAAAGGTGCCTGAAAATAGTCACTTCACGATCGCGCATTTTGCGGCGGGGTGCCTTCTGAATATGATCATAGCCATGAAGATGCAGCAACCCATGAATAAGCAGGAAAATAATCTCGAGCATCGGAGGGTGTTTGAGGCTTTCTGACTGCCGCAGGGCCGTCTCGGTGCTGATTACGATGTCACCCAGCACCCGAATCTCAGCGTCAAAACTTTCTTCATCGATTGGAAAAGAAAGAACATCAGTTGGCTCACTCTTGCCACGATAATCCTTGTTTAGTTTCTGAATGAAGTCATCGTCACAAAAAACAATCGAAAGCTCGGCATTTTCGGGCGAAGCTTCAAATCTCATGATTTCGGCAGCGACTTCTCTCACCAGATCGAGGTCTACCTCGACAATTTTCTGCCGATTACTGATTAGAACTTCCATCAGTGGTCTCCTTCGCTTGGTTTGAAAGCTTCCCGGGATAATCAACCCTGCTATGGTACATCGAAGTGAGTGTTCTTACAAACACCTGTTCAATTTTTTCTATGTCTTTCAGGGTCAGATCACTTTCGTCA
>JAQUZA010000388.1 GCA_028691595.1 Candidatus Rifleibacteriota bacterium | reverse complement strand
GCTAGATCGGCAGGAAAAACTGTGACCCCGGCACCACAATCCTGCAGCTCAGGATTACAGCAGTCCGGGCACCTGATACTGCAGCCCTGCAGCCAGAGCGCCGAGCGTTCGCCCGGCCCCTCAACCGTTGTTTTCGCTTCAAACCTGGCCGTCTGCACCTTTAACCATCCTGTCCAGGGCTTCGTTTATGATTTCCCCCAGTAGTTTTTCCTGCTCATCGGCTTTAATAGAGGCAAATTCGTCAGTCTGCGGAAAACTGAACCTGACAAAATTACTTTCAGCTTCCTGCTTTTCGCCAAAATACCAGGTCTGGGCATTGGCACGCAGGTTTTCGGCCAGTCGAGGCACATCTTTTTTGCCGGCCAGCAGAACAATGCGCTTATCAAGAGACTTCTCTTTGAGAAAATGCGAAAAGAACTCACCGGCATCTTTGAGAGACGATGGCTCATAACCATCGAGAACGATAACCACGTTGACCATGTCTTTTACGAATGTATCGATCAGCTTTTCGGCAAAATTGAACACCCAGGCAAAAAGCAGCCCAAGATGACGTTCATGCTCAAAAAACTCGGTCAATCTTACCCTGACAACGATATCACGGCGGATACGAAAAACTGCCCCTGAATCGCGCTTGAAGTAGGTTAACTGGTTTTCGATAAACTTATAATCAAAAAGGTCGAACGCGAGGCTTTCATCGATATATGCCAGTTCAGAAGGCACCAGGGAAGATAGATTGCCCTTGGTGGTAAGCTCATCATAGCCCCCGAGCGGCAGCGTCTGAGGTTCACCATACCTGGCAACCACCCACGAACTCTCTTCTTTGAGGGTAAAAACGCTGCGGGTCCAGAATGACATGCCTTTCATGGCCCTGGTCATGCGCCTGAAAAACAGACGGTCGGCAGCACGCACAAAAAGATCAGGGTGCCCGATTTCGAAAACATCATCGGCATAAAACCTGAATTCACTTCGCCTCAGCTCAGCAGAAGCGTTTGCATAGATGGCATCCAGGGTCTTATCGACATCAAAACCTGCTGAATTGGCATGTTCAACCGCGAAAGATTTTTCAAGTTCGGAATCAGAAAAGACAATTTCGGAATTTTGAAAGGGGGGCAGACGATCGAGTATCTGTTGAAAAATGCCCTGGGCTCGCGCGGTATCACGGTCAGCACCGGTCAGAAGAAAGATGCCTTCGAGGCGATCAGAGCCCCCGGCGTGGCAGATTGCGTCGAGATATTCATTTTCAGAGGCAAAGCCAACATGCCCGGGCAGCTTTTCGCCGACCGGAACCGCCATAAACCGGCTCATCAGCCGGGCAATGAAGCCCGGGGGAACGGCGTGGCAACCACGCCGTATCTGGTCTTTCCAGAAATCGCGGACAAAGGCAAAAACCTCTTTGTAACCAGATTTCTGCAGCGACTGCCGATACCAGTATGCTATCTGATCAGGAAGGAGAAATCGCATTAAATCACCTGTCAGTCGAGGTTAGAGAGACGTTCTTCAATATAATCTTTGATTTTTCTAACGTCAGAAAAGTTATTGCCACAATAACAGAGAATCTTGAGTTCTTCGCGCGTCACGTTACCACCATTGAAAATGAAAGCCTGGGTGAGAATCAGCTTATAAAGCTTGATCAGTTTGCGGTCGGTCACTTCAACCTTTAATTCATCGGCAAGAACAGAGATCAGAGCCTTGAAAGCGGTAGTGATGCGTTCGTCACCCAGCAATGCCCGGTCTTCACGCTCGATGGCGCGTGGCAGAACTGTGCTGACAATATAATCATGAATTAGAATAAAATCATCGAGGCTGCAATCTGATTTCCAGGGTTTCTCACGGTTGTGGCTACGGCTTTCGAAGGCAACGCCTGAGCGAATAAGCTCACTGAAGCAGGTATCACGTACCGGCAATGTTTCGGCCTTGATAATGAAGCGGTCTTTGAGCGCATCGAATTCACCGAAATCAGGGATCTCATTGCTCGCGGCAAACATACAGACAAGTGGCACCGGCAAAGGTCGGCCTTCCTGGTAGTATTTGCGCTCGTTGATAACGGTCAACAGCACGTTCAATATGGCCGAATTGGCCTTGAAGATTTCGTCGAGAAAAGCGATTTTAGAGGTTGGCAGATGCCCTTCGACCTTGCGAAGATAACGGCCTGATTTCAGCTCCTGGATGTCTACAGGCCCCATTATTTCACTGGGTTCGGTAAACTTTGTCAGCATGTATTCAAAATACTCATCCTGTTTCATGCCCATACCCTGGCAAAATACCGATACCAGCAAGGATTTGGCGGTACCCGGGCGGCCGATAAACAGCATTGGCTCCTGGGCGGCAGCCGCAACCATCATCAATTTCAGCAAATCAGAACGCTTCAGAAAAAAGTCATTCAACCTTGTATAATAGTCGACAATACGGGATCTTGCCGCATTTATCTGGTCTGTATCAGGGGTTTGATAATTCATGATCTTCTCCTGTCAATATTACTAAATTCCGCAGGCTTTCTGCCAGGTGCCAAACGCTTTCTCACCCTGCGAAGCCAGGCCAAAAGCGTGCTGTATCCAGAACACACGACGTTTTTCAAGCAACTGATGCATCTCGAGTTTTTCAGGTACAAGGTCTGCCAGTATGCCGATGCTGAGAAAGCTAGTGACCATCATGGTTCCGGCAAAAACTTCGTCATCATTGGTTACACATCCGTGACTCAACCATTTCATTGCCCGACCCGTTAGATTATCAAGTTGAAACCTGCGCACCGGTGAACTGGTAAGCAATAAACACATGATGATCCATTCAGCAGAGCCGCCGAAATCCTGCCAGCCACGCGGCGGCTGCGGAATTCGATTGATCAGCATATTAAAAAGCCGCTGCTCGTCAATAGGCCTTCGGTAGGCAAGGCAAAGTCTGAACATATCACAATACATTGTCAGACGGTAGATATCCCATACTTCATCGTTGCGGGCAGTTACCTGAAGAGGTTCGATAAAATCAGCAAAAACCTGATGCGGCCCAAATTCTGAAACCATAAGCAGCAAAAGTCGCTGTGCCTTGGCTTTCATTGCGTAATCATCGGTTTTGAGGGCCTGCTTGAAAAAGTCAGACCAGTCGGCGTTGCCATCACTGAAACGACGATAAATGGCTCTGGCAATTGGCTTTCCATCACTGACCTCAGGAAAATCACTTTTATCGAGGCTTTCAAGCCAACCCCGGCCCTTTAGCCAGCTGCCACTTTTTAGCATGCCATTGTTCTGAGATTCTTCTTCGGCTCTGACAAACATGAAGGGCGGGCGATACAAATCGCCGGTAAAAAAATCACGCAAGGGAGTCTCGCGAATTTTTTCCATACTGAAGAGCTTTACCCAGCGCTGCATTGCCGGCGAGAGATTTGGGTCGTTTGCCGATTCCGGCCAGCGTTTTATCAAATCAACACACTGACTGGCAACATCGAAACCTTCACGGGCCGAACGGCCCTGCATTGAACCGGCATGCCAGCCTGCAGGTCTATACGGATAACCACCGGTTTGTCGATTATCTTCAAGATAAGGGATTTTGCCGATCAATGACCTGGCGGTCTGCTCGCTCAGATGAATTGAAAGCATGCGATATAATTGAAATTTAACGGCACTGATCGATGCCATGCTGCTGCAGCAGCCAACCTGAAGCAAAAATTTCTTCAAATTATTATCTATTCGCGTGTAATCGCGCTCAGTCAGCAATTCAACCCTGTTTTCGACATTCATGCCGCCGCCCGAGGCGACGCGCGATTCGTTAAAATTGTAAAACTCGCGATGTTCGCCAGCAAACCCGCTCTTCATGCTTGCCACAGCCTGATTAAAAATATCGATATCATTGAAACGGGCACCAAAAATCAGTAGCAGCACGTAATAAAATTCGCAGAAGGTTCTTTCTTCACGAATCGATGAGAGCAGTCGACCCTTCTGAAGTTCTGTGATCGAAGGAGCAAGAAGCGGAGCCAGGTCTGGACGCTCGCGACAGT
>JAQUZA010000387.1 GCA_028691595.1 Candidatus Rifleibacteriota bacterium | reverse complement strand
TTTTCAGTCAGGGCAGCAATTTCGACCTGGCGGCTGTTATCAGCCGCGAACAGATCGGCGCTGCAAAGCATGTAACCATCGATTTTTCCTTCGCCCTGTTTCTTTGCGGTGTATTCCATTTTAAAAACATCTGATTTAATTAGTATTTTGGCACCCTCATCATGGTCAGCCGCGTAGTCAATTTTGAAGATAACGCGGCGTGAGTGACCGTCGGCAATTTCGAGCTGTTCGGGGGCCTGAAACATATATTCGTTGCCTGCACCTTCTGCTCTGAAAATGTCTTCGCCAATCTGCACCTGAATGATGTCTCCAGCTGGTATCAGGGTGCCGCTGCCATCCTTTTCGTCATTCAGGGTGATATCGAAAAGAGCAATACCGTCTTTGATGCTGTAGGCATTGATGTCTAGGCGGATTTTGTCACCGACGGCGCTGAAAACAGGTTTTTCGCGTTTTAATATCTTGTTGTCCGCAGCCAGCAGCAGTTCATTCTCGGCCACGTCAACGCGCAGAGTGCCTTTGGCCGTTTCTGCAAGAGAGCGGGGCATGACATAGGCCTGTCTGAGAAAATTTTGGGAGCCGGGTAAAAACATGACCGGCCTGTACCAGCCTTGCGGAATTAGAGTTGTTCGCGGCGACGGTGAAAGCACCAGGTTGCCGAAACGCGTTGGTAAGAGCATCGACAGACGCTCGGCCGGATCTAGGTCGAGGAGTGCCTGAACCCGGGAAGTCATCTGCAGCTCATAAGTTCGCAAAGTCAGGTTGTTGAATGGTTCTGGCAACAATGCATCGCTCAAACCCTTAAGGGAAAGCTTGAAGGCTTCTGAGATGTTTCCTGAGGGCGATTCTGGCAGTTGAGAAATGCTGATGGCGTGGCTCGCTGCATCGATGGTGCCTATGATGGGCAGGCAGATGTGGCCATAAGCCGTATCGAAATAGTTCAGCGAGGCTTTATTGATCGAAGAGGGCATGTCGCATTCGAAAATCAGGTAGCCTTCAAGCGGTTCGCCGTGGTTTATCTGCAGGCCTTCATCATCTGGAAGCACCAGCGGTTCTTCGGCAAGCCACGAGAGGTCAGAAACTGGTGTTGCCGGCAGGTCATTGAGGGTTGCGAAGAAGTGGGTGCGAACACTCGGTATAAGGTAAGGCGGCACTGCTCTAACTGTATTTGCGCTTTTGGCTGCCTGGCCGATAACGCCAGCCGGGTGAGTTTCAGATTCTGAGATCGCGGTCATTTCCTGCTCAGGCAGAAGATTCTCAATGCGTAGTTTTAACGCGGCACACGGCAGGCTGATGCCTCTGAACCTTGATAAGAGAAGCATTTCGACGACTGTCAGTTTAACGGCTTTGTTCATGGCACTGGCGTTGATTGGCAGACGGCTGGTAATGACCGTTTCGTCACGGGTTTTGCTGCTACCGTAGAATGACTGGCTGAGATCGAGACTGTAGCGCTGCAGAGATGGCGGCAGATCAGCAAAACTGATTTTCAGACCGTTTACTGCAGCTTTTGAAGTCACCGGTGGGGCAGGAAGTTCGAATTTGTCGCCCGCGGTCATCAGCAGCATGCGCCCCATCTCTTCGCGGTGGGTAAAGGCAAGCTGAACCGGCAGGCGCAGGTCGGCAGGCTCCGAAGCGGTTTGAATTGATTTTCCAAATGACTCGACTGCGGTTCTGACTGCTGCAAAATCAGTAGAAACAAACGCCTGGCCGTTGCACATAGTCGCTGCCCGGTCAAATGGGGCTTTGTCGCTGTTGTTGACCATGCCTATCCAGGTGGTTTTAATGCCTGCGTCTTTGATGCTGCCAAGAACGGCTTCGTATTCAACCGGGGAGCTCTCGATGTCGAGGCCGGCATCGGTTATAAAAAGCAGATACTTGCGGTCAGTTGGAACTTCCTTGAGCATTTTGAAGGCAAGTTGCAGGGTTTCGAGGGTTGCCGTGCCTCCACCAGCTTTTATCGGTGCAAGACTGGCCAGCAGTTGCTGTTTGTCGCCGGTAAAAACCTGAACGATGTTCTGATAGAGACTGTAGGTGGTAATTTGTGCGATGGCATCTTCGGGAAGCCTTCTGATAAGGTCTCGCAGTATGGCCTTTGCCTTTTCAAGGCGGTAATCGCAGCCTTCTTCTTCGGGCGGCATATCCATTGAGCCGCTGACATCAAGAACAATACTGATTACCGGGGCATCAGAATTGCCTCTGATACCGGGCCGGCGATAGACCATCTCGTGTTCGCGCCCAAGAATAGAGGCAACCTGAGCAAAAACTCTACTGATATTGTCTTTGTCAGCTTTATGATAGAACCCTCCTGAGAGGGTTGCCAGCCTTTTTAGAGTTGCATCGTCAGGTTTGGCACCAAACCCGATGGTAAAAACCGGTATTTCGGCGTTTTTAACTGCTTCAAACATTTCTTCCGGTTTTGTTTTGCTGCCGGGGCCGGTGTCATTATGATTTGCATCGAAGCCATCGGTGAATAAAAGCACGGCGGGCCTGCTGCGCCCTTCAGAACTGACCAGACCCATCATGACGCTGTCGTTGAGGCAGGTGGCACCATCGGCTTTGATCGTTTTGAGAGCTTTCAGCAGCCCGCCCCGGTCTTTTGCGCTGATTTCTTTCGCCCTGGTGTCGAAGTCGACCAGTCTGATATCGCTGTCATCTGGAAGCAGTCTGATGAACTGCTCAACCGAAGTGAGCGCCAGCTTCATATCCTTTTTCATCGAGCCGGAAGAATCGAGAAGAATGGTCAGACTCAAAGGTGTTGCCACGGCACCAGCAGACACTACTTCTGCTTTGATCCCGCTTTCTGAGGCTTCCAGTTCTTCTCTGCTGATTTTGCCCTGCCACTGCGGGGTGGCAAAACGAACCTGCACCTGCTCATTGTCGAGCAGCCGGGCTGATCTTAAGCGCATTTCCCTGTGTAGAATGCTCGAAGGTGTGGCGGTGCATGCTGGCTTCTCGTCGTTTGGCGCTGTTTCGGCGGCCGGTGCCGTTGGCCAGTTTTCGACGATTGTAATTTTTCCGGGGTGAACCGGAATCAGGTGCGCCTGAATTGTGCTGACTGTTTCGGCCGGATGCTGCAGGCGGTAGAACCCTGGTGGCAGAGGAATCATGACATCGCCCTCAGCGGTGACCGTGCCGGCAAATTCTGTGTCAGCGCCTGCAAAATCAGGGTGCTCGACATCGCCAACCGCAATAATGTTCTGGTTACCAGGCTTTTTTATCTGAATTGCCCCGGTTTTCTCGCTGTAGTCAATATCTGGTATCTCACCCAGATCGATAAGCTGCAAATGACCGCTGACCGGGCATTCTGCCCGGGTGATTTTTATTTTCCAGGCACCAGGCAGGGGAGAAATGTTGTCGACAATGCTTGTCGGCCCATCGTGTGCAAAAACCTGACGATCAAAGGCTCCGTTCCAGACGGCCTGCCCTGCAGATACTCTGGTTTCGCCGCTGATCATGACGCTTGCAGATGCAGAGCTTTTGTCGGCAAAGTTAACTGAAATCGCCATCAGACGGTTTTTGGGGTATAAAAAATCATATTCAATCGATTCGTCTGCTTTCTGCAGGCTGAATGGTTGTGGCTGGTTCTGATTCAGTGTGGCTGCTGCAAGGCTTGAGATAAAAACAAGAATGAAAAAAATGACTGAAAAAGTATATTTGCGCATGGTGTCGGGTCCTTTGGTCGTTTGTCCTCAAGATATCTGTGTGTTCTTTATACTACTCATGCTGTTAAATGGCAATCGAGAGAGAAATACCGGTTGTCGATAAAATGCCGATCTTGAGAAAGTTGCTGCCTGGCAAAAATGTCTTCAAAACCTTGCTTAAAAAGGGCTGTCAAAAGTTTTTTTGTAAAAATGCTGGTTGCTGAGGCTTTTTTAAGAACCCGGGCATTTCAGTTTGTTTGTTCATGTCTGTTGGCGTTGATTGTTGTTCAAAATTTTTCTGTTAACAAAACATCATTTCCGGTCGAAAAGGGCTATGGATTTGTTTGCCTCCTTATTTTTCAGTCCGGGATAAA
>JAQUZA010000386.1 GCA_028691595.1 Candidatus Rifleibacteriota bacterium | reverse complement strand
GTTTAACGCCAAACTTCTCGAGCACGACCCCCTGACTGAAAACCAGGAAGGGAGTCGTCTGGCATCGATCATCGAGCAGTTGCAGCTCGACAATCTCTGGGATGGCATCGCAAAAGAAGCAGACATCGCGCCAATGAAGCGTCTGCGCGAGATCCATGACCCTGAGTTTCTTAACGATCTGCACAAAAGAAGTTACAGCGGCGTCGATCAACTCGACGACCATACGCCGCTGATCAAAGAATCATTCGAGATTGCCAGGTTTGGGGCGGGTGGGGTTTTAGATGCCGTTGATAAGATAATGGGCGGGGAAGCTGCCTCGGCTTTCTGTCTGACAGCTATGCCTGGTCATCATGCCGGCATTGCCAGCTCAGGGTTCGGCAGTCTGGTTAACCCGATGGCTGCCGGGGCGCACTATCTCACAAAAAAATATGGCATGAAAAGGGTCGCGATCATTGATCTCGATGCCGAACATGGCAGCGGCACCCAGGAAATATTTTATGCCCGCAAAGACGTGATGACTATTTCCCTGCATGAATACCCGGGAGTTACCGGCACAGGGCATTATGAAGACCTGGGGGCCAAGGGTGCACTGGGTCATAACCTTAATATTCCGTTCGTTTCAGGCTATGGCGACCGCGAATACAGGGTTTGCATCAAAGAGATCGTCGATAAGATACTCTGGCAGTTCATGCCGGAGTTTATAATCGTTGGTTTTGGCTCAAATGTTCTTCATGACGACCCGGCATCGCACCTGCGGGTAACTGAGAATGGTCTGCTGGCAACCTTCAGCATGATCATGGAACTGGCCCGCAAAATCTGTGGCGGCCGGATCATCTCGGTTCTTGAGGGCGGAACGCCCGGAGCGCTTATGGCAAGAGCAACTTCACAACATGTAAGTTTATTGCTCAATAAAAGTATCGCTGCTGTCGATAAGGTGAACAAAGATGAACTTATCTCTTATGCAGATTGGTACGGCTATGCAAAATTGCTTAAAGCGCATTTCAAAAAATTCTGGAAATTATGATTCATCCAAATCGGATAGACCTGGAGGTCAGAGATGAGAAGGTTTAATTCATTCCGGGCCAAAGATCCTGTCCTTGCAGCCATCATTTCGATGGGCCTGGTGTTTGCAGCACCTGCAATGACAAGAGCTCAGTCAGCCATGGGCGACTGGGAAGAAGTTGGTCCAGCCGGGCAGTCGGCCCAGCAGCAGTTGATGTCGGCACCGCCTCGTGTGGCGGCTGCACCTTTGGGTCAGGCAAACTACCGTCCGCCGGTAGAGCCCCCGGTTGATGCCTCCAGAAACGGCGCTGTGCAAATGGCTGCGGCTGTACGAGAGACATTCTACGTAGTTCAGGCCGGAGATACTCTGCCCAAGATCGCCATGAAGGTGTTTGGCGACCCGAACCGCTGGCAGGATCTTATGGTCCTCAACAATATTGACAACGGCAATCGTATTTATGTTGGCCAGAAACTGGCCACAGCTGCGAATAACGCAGTCGCTGCGCCTGTCGCTCAGAACTTTGCGGCCGCCGCAGCCCCGGCTGCACGTCAGGTAACTGCAAAAGCTGCCGGCGCAGTCAATAACAGCATCAGACAGCCTGTTGCTCACGTTTCACCTTCTGATTTTGAAGTTCCTGAGCACGAAATCGAAGAAACCGAAGCCCCCTCAGTGTCTGCCGATGCTGCCGAAGCCGATGCCAGTTATTATGGTCAGACCGGCGGGTCATACACCGTTCAACGCGGTGATACCCTCGGCAAAATTGCTAAAAGAGTATTGGGCTCATCGCAGAAATGGCGCGAAATTGCCCGGGCTAACCCAAGTATCAATCCCAACAGGCTGAATGTGGGAGATACTCTGGTAATCCCCGGGGCTGCTCCGGCCGGTTTTGAAATGTCGGCACCGACCGTTGAATCCAGACCTCTTTCTTCTCAACCCTGGCAGGCTGCTATGGCAGCACCATCAGGTTTGAATCAGGCTCCGCCTGCAGTTAGTGCGCCATCATTCGACCCGCCACCGTTAATGGCACCGCCGCAGGGTGGTTATGCCCCTTACAACACTGCACCTGCAGCGATGGATTCTTATGCACCGCCTCCTGCGCCCCCGGTTTATGGTGGCATGACTCCGCCTCCGCCACCGGTCGGTATGCCCGGTGCTATGGAACCGCCTTCTTCACCATACCTTGGCGGCCCCGTTCCAGGGCCATCTGCAGCCCCGAATCAGCCAGTGGCAATTGGCACCCGCGAACTTTATCGTGAAGAGCGCTATCGTATTCCAGATGAACTTAAGCCAACTGACTTTACACCATATTTTACCAACAGAAACGGTTATCATGGCTTGTTTGGTGTGGAATCAGCCTTTTTGCCCTACATTCCGACCTGGAATTTCGGTCTGCAGCTCAGATACGAAAAATACCAGTATCTTAACGGCGAAAAGAACATTATCGAGGGCACCGAAACCTACACCCCGATTCACCTGACCTGGGCCGGAAAGAAAATGTTTGCCGGCGTAACCGTGCCTTTCCAGTCATGGGAAGTCAAGCGTTCTGGTGTTGGCACTTCTGTCAGCCTTTCGGGTATGCATGACCCTTCTGTCAAGCTCGGTTACCAGGTCTGGAAAAACTTTGAAGGTGATCACGCAGTAACGCTTCATGCCGAAGGAAAATTTCCAGGTGGAAATTACCATCAGCCACTCGTGACCATGACCGGAAAAAGCACAACTGGTGTCAGAGTCGGCCCGGCCGAATCAACCCGCGGTGCCTGGGTAGAAGTTGGCGGCGCTTATTCCGGCCAGATGAATGAACAGTGGGCAAGCCACCTGAATCTGGCTCTCGCTAACGACTCAGAAGACAGCATCACCAAGTTTATCCTGCGTGCCGGCACCGATTACCGCGTAAACCGCAATTTCTCAATTGTTGGCGAACTCAACAGCACTTCTTACGAAATGGATGGCGGGCCCGACAATACCAATGTCGATCTGGTTCTTGGCTTCCTGCTGTTCAACGATTCCTGGCAGGGCAGCCTCGGCTTCCCGATTGCATTGCAGAAGGGCTGGGGTTATTCACATGACTTTGGCGTTGAATTCGGTTTAAATCACCGCTGGGATTAAAACACCCATGTGTTGAACACAGCTGAAAAAGGCTCCGGGAAACCTCCCGGAGCCTTTTTTGATTGCCGGAAACGGTTCCCCGGAATTTGATGTATAATTGCTGAGAAAAATTGTTATACCACAAAAACCGGAGGCAAAATGCGAAAGCCGTTGTACTGTCTGGTGATGGTTCTGCTTGTTTCCCTGATGCTATGCGGCAGTGGCAGGGCCGCAGGTCTTATCAATCCTGAAGCGGCCTCAAGCTCTGAGCAAGCTGCAAAATACCAGGTTCGGGCTATTTATGAGGGCACCGACCTGCGGATCGTGCAGTTTTATCTCGGTGTTTTGTCACATTATTCATATCTTCTCATCAGTGATGGCAAGGTGCTCGCCGTTGATCCCGGCAGAGATGTCAAAACCCTTCTTGATTACGCCGCCGCCGAACAACTTGACTGGGTTGGCACCTTTTTAACCCACCTGCACGCCGATTTTGTTGCCGGGCACATTGAAATGGCCCTGGCAACCGGCAGACCGGTTTATGCCGGGCACCTGAGCGCCGCACAGTTTCCTCATATCGAAGTGCGTGACGGCAGCAATATCGAGGTTGGCAAAGCTCTGATCAGAATCATCGAAACTCCCGGGCATACCCCCGAAGCTCTCTGCGGTCTCGTTATGGCCTCTGCAAATCATCAGAAGCATGAATATCTTTTTTCTGGTGATAGCCTTTTTAACGGGGGGCCGGGTCGACCTGATCTGATCGAAGGCAGTCATTCAGCAGCTGAGCTGGCATCTATGATGTTCGATACCTGGAACAAAAAACTGGCACTGTTAAAAGATAATGTCGTTTTGTTGCCAGCCCATGATGCCGGCTTTTTTAAGCGAAGCGGCCCGGGTGATCTGCCATCGTCAACCATCGGCCAGGAAAGAAAAA
>JAQUZA010000385.1 GCA_028691595.1 Candidatus Rifleibacteriota bacterium | reverse complement strand
TTACACCTGTAATTCACTGCTGGGCATGGTGGGGCTGAAATACCCGGCGTTGCGGCGAAACTCGGTGCATTACGCTTTTTTAAGCCTGGCCTCGTTGCTCATTCTCTTCTATATCATCTGGGGTATTTATTTCTGAGGGGCTGTTAATCTGCCTCTTGAGCTGTCGCAGTTCACGAATCAGAAAGAGCCCGGTGATGATAAAGGCAGCCGCATCAGAAGTCGGCATGGCATACCAGACACCGTTCAGACCAAAATATTCGGGCAGAATCAGCAGTGATGGAATCAGAAACCCGATCTGCCTGATTATTGTCAGAGCCAGACTTATTTTGGGTCGCCCGGTGAACTGAAAATAATTACCGGTAATGATCAGATAGCCGACAATTGGCAGCAGTAACATAAACCTTTTTATTGCTGATACGCCGACGCTGATTATGGGAGAGTTACCGTCGCTGATAAAGAGCTTGAAAACATATTCAGGAAACAGCTCGATGAGAATGAAACAGACGGTGCTCATGGCTATGGCTATAACATTGGCCTGAAACAGGGCTTTTTTGACGCGGTCAAACCGGCGGGCTCCGAAGTTGTAGCCAACGATGGGCTGCATGCCCTGGGAAATGCCAATTACCGGCATCATCCAGATCATGTTGAAGCTCATGATTACGCCCATTACCGAAATTGCGGTATCACCGCCGAACCTTGCCAGCTGATTGTTGAATAGCGACATCTGGACACTGGCTATCATGTTCATGATAAAACTGGGTGAGCCCATCACCAGAACACTTTTCAGCAGATCCGTTCGAATCTTGAAGTATTTTAAACGCAGTCTGAGAGCACTTCGACCGCTGAGGTAATAATGAAGCACCCAGGTTGCCGAGACAGTATAGCCGATAGCGGTCGCCCAGGCAGCGCCGGCCATTCCCCAGCCACAAAGGGCAATGAAAATGTAGTCAAGAATTACGTTGAGGATGCCGCCAATCAGCATCGTTGCCATTGCCACCCGTGGGTTTCCTTCGCCTCTGATAAAACTGTTGGCACCAAAAGAAATCTGATGGCTCAGGGTGCCAAGGATGACTATTGAAAGATATGTTTTGGCATAGGGCAGAACGCCTTCGGTTGCGCCAAAAAGCATCAGCAGCGGCTCAATGAACAGCAAGGCCAGAACGGTAAAAATTATTGATGACGAAACGAAAAGAAACATGCCCTGCCCGAGAAGCTGCTCTGCTTCATCCTGACGCTTTTCGCCTAGTCTGATTGATATCTGAGAATTTGTGCCAAAGCCTATTAACATGCCAAAGGCCATGACGATCATCATCAGGGGCATAGAAATGGTCGTGGCGGCAATGCCAAGTTCGCCCACGTAGTGCCCGAGAAAGATGCGGTCGACAATGTTGTAGAGCGAGGTAATGATTGTGCCGGTCATTGCCGGTACAGAAAATTTGACGAGCAGTTTGCTGATCGGTAATTGTTCGAGGTCGCGCGTTTGCTTCATTTGGCTGATTTTCTCAATATAAGGTGTGTGTGTTCGCCGAGCGAGGCAAAAGGCTCACTGTGGCAGTATTGAAGCTCAAGATCGATTGTTGTCTGACACGATGGCTGAGTCTGTACCATTCTGGTGAAAAAACCGTAAAAAATTCTGATGCCGGCCTTTGAGGTTTTCTGCAGGCCGCATTCGGCAAAAATCGGTTGAAGATCGCTTTCGATAAGAGGGTTGACCGGTGTCAGCGAACGCGGGTTAAGTGGCCTGCCCGACATTGCCTTTTGTAACTGGCCATTTACACCCCATTTCAAAATAAGTTTGCTGCGGTTAAAAAACAGCAGAGAAATGGCTCCGCCTGGTTTGAGCATGGGGCTAAGCAGGCTTAGAGCGTCAGAAGGGGTCTGCATCCATTCGATTACCCCATGCAGAAGTATCAGATCATACTGACAGCCCGAAAGAATGCCCGGCATTTCCTGCAGTGGTGCGTGTATAAGCCTGATGTTGTTTTGCTGCCCGGCCTTGCGGTTTTCTTCTTCGGCGACCTGCAGCATCTCAGCAGAAATGTCACACAGGGTAACCTGATGCCCATATTCTGCCAGCCAACGGGCAATCTGACCCATGCCTCCGCCGGCATCGAGAATCTGCAGACCTTTGTGGCTCGTTATTTCACTGATACCGGCCAGCATGTCATGCTTGAGAACGGCCAGTCTTACCGCGCCCTTGCCGGAACTGTAGATATGCTTTTTCAACCGGCCTGCAAGCTTGTCAAAGTTTCGATCCATACCGGGGTCAGACAATTTTCAGGCGAAGCGGGTTGCGAGGTGGGATCTTTTTGTAATGGTATTGTGGATAACCAATCATCAGGGCGGCAAAAATCTTTTCAGAATCATCGAGCCCAAGTTTACGACCGACTTCTTTGCTGACAGCGGCTGCGCTGGTAACAAAGCCGCCCCAGCAGGTGCCAATGCCGCTGGTTTTAGCTGCAAGTTCGAGGTTGGCAACAGCAATGGCTGCGTCCATGGTTCCCCATTGGTATTTTTCTGGGCCATAAATAATGGCCAGTTGTGGGGCGTTGCGGCAAACCGGGTCTTCACCCCTGGCAAAGGCTTCGACCATGGGTGCCATTCTCTCGATATCTTTGAAGGCATCTATGACGCTTGCTGCCACCTGCCTGACCTTCTCTTTGCCATTCACAATCAGCCATGAGAGCGACTGAGTGTTTTTGGCGGTTGGGCAGTATCTTGTCATGTCAAGTAACTTGCAGAGAAGATCGAGCTCGACAGGCTTATCGCGAAAGGTGCGAATCGATCGCCTGCTCATTACGAGATTTGAAAAAACTTCGAACTCTGGAAGCGCGCTGGAGCTTGTTTTAAACTCGCTTTCGTTCAGAGCTTTAACTGTTATTGCGTTGCCTGGGCAGGCTGAAACACAATGTCCACATTTAATGCAGGTTTTGACCAGACTCTGATTTATGGCGGGTATTCCGGCGGTGCCTGGTGTAAAAATCTGACAGGGGCAGATATTAATGCAGATACCGTCTTTAAGACATTTTTCGGGATTGATAAAAATTTCAGCATTATTCATTATTTTGTCTCTCTATTTTAATATTGAAAAATACTTTAGCATAAAACATCAATTTATGCACCTTCTGGCCGTTTCAGAACTGAATTGCAATCGTTTTGAGGCTGATTGCCTGAAAAATTCTGATTGACGGGGTGGCGTTTTCGTTTTTTACTGGTGAAGTTCGTAGTTTTTTTTGATCAAGGAGAAAGTAATGAATTTGAGACACCTGCTTTTGAGTCTGGTAATGATAATGCTGCTGGTTGCAGCTCCGGCCCCGGCCAAATCCTTTACCTATTTCACCACTACCGTTGAAGAAATAGCAAACTCTTTGCCGGCTTCGCCTGTGGCGGTGGGGTTCGATGTTGACGATACGGTACTTTTTTCTTCTCCGGGGTTTTATTATGCATTCAGTAATACCGATGGCCCCGATGGCAGCAATAAATATGGCCCAAGACCACTCAGCTCAGACCTTTTCTGGAAAGATATGAGCTGTGACTTCGACAGATTCAGTATGCCAAAAGAATCGGCGCGCGAAGTCATCGCGATGCATAAACAGCGCGGCGACAAGATTTATTTTATCACCGCCCGTCCTCCGGTTAAGGGCGAAATTCTTACCAGCCTTCTGCATCGTGCCTTTAAGCTCGAAGGCCAGCCAAAGGCAATTTTTTCAGGAAAAACCAGCAAGGCTGTTTTTATTAAAAAACACGATATTTCTGTTTTTTACGGCGATTCTGACTCTGATATCAGCGAAGCTCATGATGCCGGGGTCAGGGCGATCCGCTTTCTGCGTTCCCCCATTTCCACCAATAAGGGAAAATATAACCCCGGCCTGCATGGAGAGGTCGTTTTGCGCGATTCCGAAAACTGACTTCAGCATGACCCTGAAATAGATATAGGGTATTGAAAAACCCTCTGGGATGTGTTTTAGTAAGAGTTACCAAGCCATTACTAATCTCACCCAAAGGGTTTTCAATGAAAAATATATCATCTCCGCTCCTT
>JAQUZA010000384.1 GCA_028691595.1 Candidatus Rifleibacteriota bacterium | reverse complement strand
AACCGTTCTCAAAACCGGTAACAGCATTATTGTTAATGACGGGCATAAAGATCCGCTATTCAAGAGTTTTGAGCAGAGCCATGATTTTGAAAGAACGATCTCCAACCTGATTTCCGTACCTTTGAAGATCAAAGACCGGGTTACGGGTGTAATCAATGGGGTTAACAAGCTCAACAGCGAACCCTTTACCGAAGAAGACCAGAGACTGCTCGAAGCCCTGGCGCAACAGGCAGCCATGGCGGTTGAGCATGCCCGTCTCTACGAACTGGCAATTACCGACGGTCTTACCAAGCTTTTCATACACAGATATTTTCAGGCCCGTCTCGAAGAAGAGATGGTTCGTGCCAAACGCTATCACACCGCCTGTTCTCTCATACTCTTCGACATCGATCATTTCAAGAAGTTCAACGATACTTATGGGCACCAGCAGGGTGACGTGGTGTTGATTGAAGTTGCCAAGCTCACCAAACAGACCGTTCGCGAAACTGTCGATATTCCAGCACGCTATGGTGGAGAAGAATTCGCCATTATCTTACCCGAAACCGATGCCAAGGGTGCTCTTCTGGTTGCCGAACGCCTGAGAAAGACCGTTGAAGCTTTTGACTTCCCCGGCCAGGAAAAGGCCCTCAAAGTCACGATTTCGCTGGGTGTATCTACCTTCCCTGACCATGCCAGCGTCAAGAGTGTCCTGATTAAAAAGGCCGACCTGGCTCTCTACGAATGCAAAGACAAGGGGCGTAACTGTTCGTTTATTTACAACGACAGCTTTGCAGAAAAAACCTGAGATGCCTTCTGATTCGTCACCCTCAAGTCAGCCAGCCTGGCTCGAAAACCCGGCATTACCTTTTGACAAGACTTTTCAGATACCCTCCCCTGATAGCGCCCTGGCTGGCATAGTTAAACCGGTACAAATTGGCGGGGTTCAGCTGCCAAACAACCTGGTTCTTGCCCCCATGGCCGGGGTTACCGATGGCTCGTTCAGACTGCTTTGCTCACGCATGGGCGTAGGGTTCACCGTTTCTGAACTGGCAAGTGCCCGGGCAATCACTTATCGCAGCCGGCAGACAATAGATATGGTCCGTTTTCAGGCCCAGGCAAGGCCTTATGCGGTTCAGCTTTTCGGTTCTGACCCCGAAATCATGGCCAGAGCCGCTGCCTTTATTGAAGAACTGCAAATTTGTGACATCATCGATATAAATATGGGATGCCCGGTCGCCAAGGTAGTCAAAACCGGTGCCGGTTCGGCTCTCATGAAAACACCAGCCCTGGCAGCCGAGATTATCAGACAGGTCAAGAAAGCCGTCAAAGTTCCGGTTACCGCCAAATTTAGAATTGGCTGGACGGAAAACACCATCAATGTTAAAGAATTTACCAGAACCGTTATTGATGCCGGGGCACAGGCTATAACAGTGCATGCCCGTACCAGGCAGGCTGGCTATACCGGCACCGCTCAATGGCAACACCTCGAGGGCATCAAAGAGCTCTGCGGTACTGTGCCGTTTTTTGCCAATGGCGATATATCCTGCCCAGAGCACCTGATCGAGCTCAGTCAGCGCACCGGGTGCGATGGCTTCATGATTGGGCGCGGCTGCGTTGGCAAGCCCTGGCTGTTCTCTCAACTTCTGGGCAATAATGATTTTGCAGCACCGGCATTGCGATTCAGAATTTTTCGTCACCACCTGATCGATATGCTTATGGAACATGGCCCTTCTGCGGTGCCGCTTTTCAGAGTACATCTTTTTGGCTATCTCAAGAATCACCCCCACTCTGCGAAGCTTCGCCACTCTCTTTGCAACGAACGTAACCCTGACACGGTCATCGCTGCAGGCAGAGATTTTTTTTCAGCTGCCCTGCAAACAGATGCTGCTGATTGACAGGCTTTAGCAACGATGTTACGATGATGCACGAACTTTAAACAGGAAACCTGAATGTCAGAACTTGATAAAATTCAATTTCTCAGACAAGTAAACCTTTTCAGAAGCCTTTCTGACAAAGCCTTACTGGATCTATCTGCGATCACTATTGAACAGACGGTCGCAACCAAGAACCTTGTTTTCAAAGAGGGCGATAAGGGCGATGCCCTTTATATCGTAAAGAGCGGCAAAGTCAACGTTCTCAAACGAAACAGTGCCGGTGTCGACTCGGTTCTTGTTTCACTTGGCAAGGGTTCGGTAATCGGTGACATGGCTATTATTGATGAGCAGCCTCGCTCAGCATCCATAGCGACTATCCAGGACACCGTTTTTCTGATCATAACCAAAGATGATTTTCGCAATCTTCTTGCCGCCGAACCCGAAATCTCATTTCAGATTCTCAAACTTTCCACAGAGCGTCTGCGTGCCACTAACATGCATTTGAAAGAACTTGAAGCCTCAACCAACCAGATGGAAGACGTTATCAGGGTTATCACCAAAATTGCCCGAAAGAGCAACCTGCTGTCTCTCAATGCCTCGATTGAAGCTGCCAGAGTTGGGGAAGCCGGGCGGGCCTTTTCCGTGGTTGCCGCCGAAATGAAAAAACTCGCTGAAGACTCGGCCCAGGAAGCAAAAAAAATCGATTCGCTGCTGCAGTATCTCCAGACCAAAACCAAAGCAATCGCCGGAATGTAAGAAATCGAAGGTTGTTTTTTCTTACGGAAGGTTGTAAGATGTCTCTGGAACAAAAGCCTGACAGGAGATTCGCATGTCTCAGTATAAATCACAAGTCCAGAATCAGTTCTTATCGCAGGCGCGCAAAAGGCATCTCAAGGTAGAAGTGATCCTTGAAACAGGCACAGTGCTTCGCGGCAAACTGAAGGCATATGACCAGTTTTCCGTTTCCCTTTCTTTTAAAGACAAGGTCGAAATAGTTTATAAATCTTCAATTATTTACATTTCAGTTCTTCCACCTCTGCGCCCCCCCACCGGAAGAATGCAAAGCAGACCACCATATCCCCCCAGAAGCGGCGGCTATCGTCGACCTGAAGGCGAAGATACCCGGCCACTGCCAAAGCCTGCAGCGAGAAGGCCCTTCCCTGATTTCGAAGAAGATATAGATAACGATCCACCACCACCCAAGAAGATAGTTATTAAAAAGATTTGATTAAAAACGCCGCAAGGCGTTTTTTTTATGGGCCTGCCGTAGCAGAATGCCGATATTATGACTAACTTTTGCTTTATGAGGCGGCAATTATGTTTTCTTTCTGCCCTAGATGTGAGACAGGCAGGCTCAATGCCACAGGTTCGTGTGATCATTGCGGCTATTCATTACGAATTAAATGCCCGGATTGTGGGCACCTTAATATTCCTGGAGCAAGGTTTTGCGGCGGTTGCGGTAATGGGATGAGCCTGCTGATTCGCTGCCAGAATAAACTGGACAAACAACTGAACTTTTTTCAGAGACTGAAAATTCGTAGATTTGCGACCGGGATTGCTTTTGGGGGGCTTCTGACCTTCTTTGCCTTTGGTTCTATGGGTATGCAGGGCAACCATGAGGGCGGAAAGCTGGTTAAGAATTATTTTCAAACCCAGCAATTCATTTTTCAGACTGACTTTGCGCAAGGCTTTGAGAAAGATCTCTCTCAACTTTGTGAAAACAGGAAAAAAGCCAGCAAAGCCAGCGCGGCAGATCTGAATCAGGTCATTGATATTCTTATCAGGCATTTAAAACCCGTAGCTCAGAAATTGAACAAAAGCAGAGTTCCTGCTGACTCAAGCCTGGCCTATTCACGATCGGTTCAGGTTTTTGCGAAAGCCGGAGAAGTAACCCGTGGCAGCAGTGCCATGATGCTTTTCCACTTTCTTACTGATTTTCTCGAATTTAATTATCGGGATTTTCCACAGGAAAGCAGCTACATAGATATCCCGAGATTCAGTTTCATGTGCGTGCCTGCGTCGGCATTAAAAAATCTGGGCATCGACCTTGCACGAGGTGCCGAAGAATTTGGAGCAACTGACAGCATCAGTATGGAACAACTGTGCACCGCCGCCAACCCAGATTCCAAAGACCACCTCATCGGGGAATGCCATGATGGTGTCCACGGCCGAGAGGATCAGCTCGCGGTGTGGTTCG
>JAQUZA010000383.1 GCA_028691595.1 Candidatus Rifleibacteriota bacterium | reverse complement strand
GGGACTGCTGGCACCACTTACCGTTGCCTGGGTAATTGCAGCGGCGGCGCTGGGGTTCTTGTTCTGGAACTGGCCACCGGCAAAAATTTTTATGGGCGATGCCGGCAGCGGCTTTCTTGGCTATGCCTTTGGCTGCCTTGCCATAGGCTCCGGAACTGGCTGGCACGGAGGTTTTTACACTTTTCTGCTTCTATTGGCCTTGTTCTGGTTCGATGCAACCTTTACCCTGCTGAAAAGGATTATACGCAGAGAAAAATTCTGGGAACCGCACCGGCAACATCTTTATCAACTGGCGGCGCAAAAAGGCTATTCACACCACGAAATCACACTATTCTTTGTGACGGTTAATATGCTACTTTTTATCGCTGCTGCAATGATGGCCGGCATCGGAAATTTCAGTTCCTGAAAAGACACTGGAGCAACAGGCGACCTGATCAGTTTTTCAATTGCTCAATCATTGAAAATGGAGCACGCCAGCCGGTTACTTGCGTCAAAAAAGCTGCATTGACAGTAAGCGAGCCCGTTAGCCGGGAAATTTTTTCTGACAGCAGCGGCAGGTTGTTTGCCAGGTGCCAAAGCCAACCCGGCAAATCAATAAGTCTTGCCGATGGGTTAAAGACTTCTGCCAGACGTTTTACCAGTTCTGAAGTAGAAATGTCCTCGCCATCAGCAACCAGAAATGTTTTATTATCAGCCTGGTCAGACTGAATAACTGCATCTATAGCAGAGGCCAGATTCTTAACCCCGAGAAGACTGCGTCGGTTTGTGATACCGCCAAAAGGTAATAGCGGCAAATGCCTTATAATCTTGATAAGACTTGACAGGTTACCCTTCACGCCTGGCCCATAAATCAAGGGCGGGCGCAAAATAATGAGCTTCATATAGGTCTTTTCAGAAAGTTTTTGCAACTCATACTCTGCTTTTAGCTTGGAAATACCGTATGGTTCGTGAGGCCTACAGGGAAGACTTTCAACGAGAGGCTCTTCACAGGCCCCTGAAAACATGGCCTTTATGCTGCTGATAAAAACGAATTTTTTAACGCCAGCTTTAACAGCCTGTTCAGCAAGATTAACCGTGCCTTCAACATTGGTCTCGTAATAAAGGTGGTGGTCCACAGGCGATTCATTCATTTTGTGAGCGCGTCCGGCAAGGTGAATTACGACATCAACGTCGGCGAGAGCATCACCCCAATGTGTATAACGATCAATTCTAGAAACAGCAACAGCTCTGACACCCTCGCACTTAAGCTCCCGACGGCCGGCACCAATAACCTCATACCCCCTTTGTGCAAAAAAAGGGGCGACCGAATGACCAACAAAACCGTTGACACCGGTAATCAGAATTCTGGGATGAGGATTTTCCATACTATTAGTTAATCGGCAGAAACCCAAAAAACAATTAACCGGCAGCCTTGTCTGGTTTTAAACATTTTTGAGCAAGTGCACCATATTCAAGACCGAGCGGGAAAAACATCATCAGAGCGCCGGAAACTCTGTGCAGGTTAAAATCAAACATGCCGTTCAAAAAAACAAATAACAGTATCGCAATAAACAAAAAGTTGTTTTGCACAAAAGCAGAACGCAAGGCAGGAATAAAAGCCAGAAAGAATAGAGGCAGACCGATCAAACCATACATATATAGTAGCCCTAAGACCAGATTGTGTGGGTGACTCGGATCTTCCTTGAATTCGCCATATTTTAGCGACAAAGAAGCAAAATTAGCGGTAGTATAGTCGGCATAAAATTTTCTGAAACCCCGGAGTGAATTTCCAATCACAGGCCTTTTCTGAATGCCTGCAAACGCCACATCCCAGATGGCAATACGCCTTTTGAGAGTTTCATCCTTTGATGGCTCTGAAATGGCACATCCGAATCGATCCCTTTCTGACGAAGGCAGAAACAAAAAAACAGCCAAACCTGATATAAGTAACCCACATAAAATTTTTAAAAAATGCCGGCGCAAAAAAACTAATCCAACAAACAGAATACTCAAAAAAATTGCACCTAGAGCGGCGCGACTTGAGGTTAAAATAAGAATAAGCATATTAACCCCACCCGCAAAAATGGCAAAATTCCTATATCCACCCTTCATTCGCCTTGAAGCAAAAATGGCAATCAGAACTCCGATACCAGCCAGATAAGAAAGCTTATTTGGATTCCCAGAAAAAAGAATCAGTCGGCAGCCCACAAAATAGCTATCAGAAAAACCACCTGCGCCACAAATAAAAAAAGAAAAAGCAAGAGCCAGTGGCAGAAAAAAAAGAGCGACGTGGAACGAACCAGGGAAAAACCAGGCCGCACTGAATCCACTAATATATGAAGCCAGCATCTTGTCACCAATCGGAAGATCCTTGAACCAGTTACCAGGGCTCATAGCGGTATAAAAAGCCAGAATGACCGGAAAAAATACCGGCAACGGCAGATTTCGCCAGTTCTTGAAAAAACCATCATGGTACAGGCAATACAGTGAAATAACTGCAGTTACGGCAAGCATTCCATAAGAGTAAAAATTGATTCCCTCAGAGGCAAAAAGACAACACAGCGCCACAAGCAGAACGTTCAGCCGGTTGAAAAGCCTGTAATTACAATGATTTTGAGATACTAACTGCGTTTTCATAATTTCCATGCCACTCACACCGGGTCAACATGCCCGATTCAAATACGTGGCTTTTCTGATAAAATCTTCAAACTTCCTGGCCTGTTTTTCCCTGTGAAAAGCCTGAACAGCGTGTTTATAAAAATTAAGTCCCTTTTCAAGCAGGTCACCATCTGACAACCCCAGTAACCTGCCAAGCACAGCAGCGAACTCTTCACCGCGGTCGTCTTTGTCTACAAGCAGGTCAAACTCTGATGGTGGCCATATTTCAGGCACTCCACCACTTTTGCGGGCAACGCATGGAAGTCCGGCAGCCATTGACTCTTCAAGAGCTATGCCTAGAGCCTCACAATAACTCGGCAGCACAAAAATATCGGCCCGGGCCAGATGCTCGGGCACGCTTTTAACATAGCCGGTGAACTCAATCAGGTCATCCAGCCCAAGTTCGCGGCAGGAATTCTTTACCTCAGTCTCGTAAGTGCCCGTGCCAACAACAATACATTTAAAGTCGAGGCCACGATCGCGTAAGATAACAAGCGCCCTGAACAGGTCGATATGCCCCTTGGCTTTATTCAGCTGACAGGTTGTTATTATTACCCTCTTTTTATTAACAGTTTCGGGCGGCTTTTCGGCAGGAAAAACGCCCGGGTGAATATACTCGAAGGGGTATTCTCTGAGTATTGGAACCCTTGTTGCCAGCTCCTCATAGCAGTAATTCGAGCAGGTCACCAGGGCAGGAGCAAGCAGACGCTGGGTCAACCTCACCTTGAAGGTATTCTTAAGATCGCCGATATCACCAAGATGCTGAATTATCGGTATTCCAAGCAGCCTGGCGGCAATGCCGGCCGTTCTTATGTCTTTTACGACATTACAGACGCAAACATCGATTTTGTTTCTGCGAAACTCGCGCAGAAAAAAAAGAATCGTCAACAGGCTGAAATCAAGGCCAAAGTGGCAACATCTGGCTTCAAGACCCAGCTCGGCCGCCTTTTCCGGAAACGGACCCGGTCGGCCATAAATAAAAACCTTATGGCCAGCATTTTTTAGGGCAACACCGTTATCTATACACCAGGTCTTGACACCGCCCCATTTGCGTATCGAGACCGCGAATGCAATATTCACCTTGAATCCCTTGGGTTATGTACACAATTCTATTACTGACGCAAAACCAACTGACTTTATACGTTAACACAGCAGACAATGGCAAGATTTTTTTAGGCCGGCGGGCAAACAACTACATAAAAGAAGACTAGCGGTCTGTCAAACTTGAATCTGTAGTAATTCCGTCATTCACGCGCAAGCGAGAATCCAGTGCTTGCCTGCTTTCATATTTAACAGAGGGCTCAGGGTTGAGAAGCCTGTATGCCTTGCGATATTTGCTCATCTGGCCTCCAATAAGCTTAATTCCGGTCTCAGAAAAAGTTCGGGCCAGAATTTCAGAGACGGTGCGCACATCAGCAATAAAATCAG
>JAQUZA010000382.1 GCA_028691595.1 Candidatus Rifleibacteriota bacterium | reverse complement strand
ACGCCTGCCTGATTGACTCTCAGGGGGATGTAGGTATTCTGACCACCATAAACCCTGCGACCAACCACACGTTTTGCATATTGAACCGGAATCTTGCGCACGCCGTCCTGAACATAAACAATGGCCATAATTGTAACAACCACAACAGCAAGAAGTATTACGGTTTTAACGACATCATGGGCATCGCCACTGAACAGGGCAACCTGCTGGACAACTGCTTCGGGCAACCCGGCGAGAATACCTGCGGTAATGAGAATGGATATACCATTACCAATACCACGGGCAGTCATTTGTTCACCAAGCCACATGATAAAAGCTGTACCGGCAGTAAGGGTGATAACAGCCATAAGCTTGAAACCAAGACCAGGATGAGGAACAACCTGGTAACGTTCAAGCATAAAGCTGATGCCTAACGCTTGCAGTGCGCCTATCAAAACTGTCCCGTATCTTGTATACTGACTGATCATCTTGCGGCCTTCTTCGCCTTCTTCCTTTGCCAGGTGTTCGAAGTAAGGAATTACATATACAAGCAGCTGCATAATGATCGATGCGTTGATATATGGAGCAATCCCGAGCGCGAAAACGGAGAAACGTCTGAGCGCACCACCTGAAAACATGTTCAGAAAACTGAACAGTTCAGAAGAAGGAAGGTTCTGGGTGAGCAGTTTGGCATCGACACCGGGAGTCGGGATGTGAGTTCCAACCCTGAACACCAGAATCATGCCGAGTGTAAAAAGGATACGATTCCGGAGTTCCGGAATTCTCATTGAGTTTGACAGGCTTTGCAGCAAGTTAGATCACCTCCGCCTTTCCACCGGCTTTTTCAATTTTGTCTCGAGCTGAGTTTGAGAATTGATGAGCCTTAACGGTAAGAGGCTTTTTGATTTCGCCGCGGGCGAGAATCTTGACCGGGAACTTGGCATTTTAACCAGACCGGCTTCAATGAGTTTTTCAACGGTAACTTCAGCGTTTGCAGCGAAAGTCTGCTCAAGAGCAGCAAGGTTTACCAGAGAAAATTCAACACGATTCGGGCTGGTGAAACCACGCTTGGGCATAATGCGCACGAAACGCATCTGGCCGCCTTCAAACCCGGCATAGGGGTGAACCTTGCTGCCGCGGCCGAGCTGACCATCGTGACCTCTGGTAGCCTGGTTGCCCATTCCGGAACCTTTACCGCGACCGATTCTTCTTTTATCTTTGGTAGACCCTGGGGCCTTTTTGAGATTACCAAGATTCATCATAACAAGGTCTCCTTAATTAACTTCAATCCAGCGCTGCATCTTGCTGACCATACCAAGAATCTGAGGAGTTGCCACATGTTCAACTTCCTGCTGCATCTTGCGGAGCCCGAGAGCGTGAAGGGTTCTGACCTGGCGCTCGGTGGCGCCAATCATGCTTTTGATCAATTTAATTCTGATTTTCTTTTCAGTCATGGTTTTTCTCCTTAGCCGTTAAGAACCTGGCCGGGAGTAATCCCACGGTTTTTAGCAATAGAATCGACACCGCGCATGTCGCGCAGAGCATTCATGGTTGCTTTGGCCATATTAACGGGGTTCTTTGAACCGAGGCGCTTGGCAAGAACATCTTTAACACCAAGAGCTTCGAAGATAGCACGCACTGCGCCACCGGCGATAACGCCTGTGCCGGGAGCTGCGGGCTTAACAAGAACCTGAGAAGAACCAAACTTGCCAATGTACGGATGAGCAATGGTATCTTTGTTCATGGGAATCTGAACCATCATCTTGCGGGCCTTTTCAAGGCCTTTGCGAACTGCATCCGGAACAGCCTTGGCTTTGCCGATGGCAATGCCCACTTTTCCCTTCTGGTCGCCTACGCAAACCAGAACAGAAAAGCCAAAGTGTCTACCACCTTTTACGGTTTTACTGACACGATTAACAGAAATTATTTTTTCGGTGAATTCGTTTTCCACGACCTGGTCACGTCGGCGACCATCACGACGGAAACGAGGATTTCCTTGTTCAGCCATCTGGTTTCCTCCTAGAATTTTAAGCCAGCGGATCTGGCAGCTTCTGCCAGTTCCTTGACGCGACCATGATATTTGTAACCACCCTTATCAAATACCACAGCAGTAATGCCCTGTTTAACTGCCTTTTCTGCCAGTCTCTGACCGATAGCTTTGGCACCGTTTTTATTGCCACCAGTTACACTGGTGCGGATATCTTTATCGAGTGAACTGGCCATAACCATTGTTTTGCCGGTTTCATCGTCAATTACCTGAGCATAAATATGCTTGAGGCTGCGAAAAACTGCAAGACGAGGCTTCTGAGCAGTGCCGGACAGATAAAATCTGCTGCGGATATGACGCCGCTTACGCATTTCCTTTTTTCCGAGTTTCATTATAAACCTTCCTTTATTGCCTTAAGCTGCAAGCTTCTTGCCAACCTTGATGCGAACATTTTCGCCCAGGTAGCGGATACCGGCGCCGTCTTTATAGTGTCTCGGCTCACGGATTTTCCTGATTTCTGAAGCTGTCTGGCCAACGACTTCTTTATCAATACCAGTTACAAACACTTTGTTGCCTTCAACTTTGAGAGTGATTTCCGCCGGTGCTTCATACACCACTGGGTGTGAATAACCGATGTTAACCAGAATCTTGTTGGGGGCCTGATTCTGTGCCTTATAACCAACCCCGATGATTTCGAGGCCTTTGGTGAAACCAGCGTTAACGCCGGTAACCATGTTATTGATAAGACTTCTTACCAGACCGAATTTTGCTCTGACAACTTTGGAACTGTCTTCGGGAATGGTGCAGATTATATGATCGTTTTCGCGTGAAACTTTAACTTCAGCGGGAAGATCTTTGCTCATATGGCCTTTGGGGCCTTTAACAGAGACCACAGAACCGTTGATATTAACTTCAACGCCTTTAGGAATAACTACGGGTTTTTTACCAATTCTTGACATGTCGCTTCCTCCGGTTACCAGACGTGGCAGAGTACTTCGCCACCGACTCCGGCTTTGCGGGCTTCTTTGTCAGTCATGACGCCCTTGGAAGTGGTGAGAATGGAAATACCCAGACCGCCGAGAACTTTAGCGATCGTTTCCTTGCCGGAATAAAGTCTGCGGCCAGGTTTAGATACGCGGTTGATTCCCTTGAGAATGTGAGAATTCTTTTCGCCATACTTCAGAAAAACCTTCAGATTGAACTTGTTCTGAAATTTGTAATAGCGGAAATCCCGGATGAAACCTTCTTTTTTGAGAATTTTAGCAATCTCAATTTTCATTTTAGACGAAGGCATTTCAACGCTTTCATGCTTAACCATGTTGGCATTCCGGATACGAGTCAGCATATCGCCAATAGGATCAGTCATACTCATAACTCATTAACTCCTTTACCAACTTGATTTGGTTACGCCGGGGATTCTGCCTACTGAAGCGAGGTCCCGGAAACAAATACGACACATTTGAAAATCTCTCATAAAGCCACGGGGCCGACCGCAGATCAGGCAGCGGTTATAGGCTCGTGTTGAGAACTTGGGAGCTTTGCTCCACTTTTCGATAAGTGCTTTCTTAGCCATAACAACTCCTTGTTTTACTGCGCTTTTTTAGCGATCTTGCGGAACGGCAAACCCATCTGTTCGAGCAGTTCGTATGCTTCGCCATCATTTTCTGCTGTCGTAACGATGGTGATGTTCATGCCCTGTACTTTTTCCACTGAATCATAGGTGATTTCAGGGAAAACCAGCTGTTCCTGCAGACCGAGGCTGTAGTTGCCACGACCATCGAAAGCTTTCGGAGAAAGCCCGCGGAAGTCTCTGATGCGGGGAACAACGATGGTGAAAAGTTTGTCCAGGAAATAGAAGGCTCTATCGCCGCGGAGAGTTACGCGACACCCAATGGGAACGCCAGCTCTCAGCTTGAAGTTAGAGATTGACTTCTTCGCCTTGGTTGTAACCGGTTTTTGACCGGCGATTACTGTTAATTCTCTCGTAGCGGCTTCGAGAAGTTTAGCATTCTGAGTTGCAGCGCCAACGCCCATATTGATAACCACTTTGGTTACCTTCGGGACCCGCATCGGATTTCCATATTTAGAAACCAGTTTGGGAGC
>JAQUZA010000381.1 GCA_028691595.1 Candidatus Rifleibacteriota bacterium | reverse complement strand
TGAAGCTCACCTCATAAATGAAGTTCGTTTAAGGGTATCTGTCGATGCGGGTTTTAATTTTTACCGGGCATTGTTGCTGTGGTATGGAATACCTGCCGGAGTTGTTGTAGGATGCTCCGGGGGTAACGGTCTTATGAAAAGCAGAAAGCAGGGTTTTGGTTACAACGAGCGGCTGTTCTCGGGTGGAATTCGCAGTCACCTGCATCTGGCGAGGTTTCACTGGTTCGTTGATGCCGTTAACAGGCTCGGCTGCCCAACCGACTCAGTTCTCGAACTTGGCTGTTTTGACGGCAAACTTCTTGATTTTATCAAGACCCGGCCGTCCAGATACGTTGGTTTTGATGCCAACTGGGAGGGTGGTCTTGATAAGGGGCGCGCTCGGTGGGCAGACAGGGTGGGGTATTCTTTTTTTAAGGTTACCGCCCCCGAAGAAATTCAACTGGCAGACAGTGACGTTTTTCAGCTGGCGGTAGCCATGGAAACCCTCGAGCATGTTGAGCCGGCCATGGTTGATGGTTATCTGCGTGTTATTGCCGCGCATCTCGATGGCTATCTGTTTGTTACGGTACCCAACGAGATGGGCCCGGTATTTTTGCTTAAATGGCTTGCCAAGAGATTTTTGAATGGTGATGCCCATGAATTTTCTTTTGCAGAGCTGGTAAATTCAGCGTTTTATCGCAGTAGCCGCGTCAGACGCAACCAGCATAAGGGTTTTGATTATCGCTGTCTGCTCGCTGAAATCGGAAGATATTTCACTGTTCTCGAAGTTTCGGGGCACCCGCTTGGTTTTATGCCGCCTTCTTTGTGTTTCGGGGTTGGAATAATTGCCAGATCAAAGGCCTGAACCGCTGACAGAGATTACACCATAACTCAGGCCAGAGCGACAGACACAATGCTTTGGCAAGTTTGGATTTGTAGCATTTTTGATTCTAATGCTGACAAAACGATAGTCAGGTAATTGGTGGAGGGTGCAGCTTAATTTTGCTTCATTTGCCAAGATGTGGTATAAATTCAGCAAATCCTTTTCGTTTGCAGGAGAATTCAATGCATCAGAATCATTTTGCCCGCCAGTGGGTCTTGGCTTCAGCACTGGCCTGCGTTTTTGTATTTTGCATGGGGGTCGCCCTCTACTCAGAAGCTTCGGTGGTTGAATTTACTGCGATTGGTAAAGTTGAATCAATTTATCGCGATCGTGTCAGTCTGAAAATTCTGCACATTCTGGGCTCAGACACCGAAGAACTGCCGCTTGCCACCGGGAGCTGGGTCAGCTTCGATCTGCCGAAAGAATTTCGTGACCGGCATCGCCGCCGCGACAACTCGAAAATTACCTACGGCAATGTTATCGAAGCTCAGTTGATCGGTAATATGGCTACTGAATACGAACTCAAGACCGATGAAGACAGCAGTGAAACTGTCAAAAAAACTGTTCCGACCGTTTTGTTATGGACAGCTCAATCGGTAAAACGCGTTAAAAACGCCAATGATTACCTGCCCGAAGAAGAACGCAAGGCGAAAAGGGGCAAAGGCCGCCAGAAAAAAGAAAAGAAGCCCAAAGAGCCCGTAAAGGTCTGGACCCAGGAAGAAACCGTGCGCGGCAGTGTTGTTTTGCATAAAGACAAGATCTATCTTAAAGAAGACCGGCTTGGCAAGAAAGATCGCGGCCTTGAAGTCGTCAGCGAAGGCTGGTCCGAAAAGCTCAAAGAGATGGTCGGCAGTCGCGTCGTTTTGCACGGAACCACACATCGAACCAGCGTTTCATCAGGCACAATGGAAATCAAAAACCTGATGCGAATCTACCAGAAGTAAACTCAGGAGAAATCAATGAGAGCCAGAAACCTGCTGTTGGCAGCTATTTGCCTGTCTGTTCTGTTCATGTTTGCGGGTTGTGGAGCCCCAAAAAAACCAGCAGGGCCGACCAGGCTCGAAATTGAACATTTTACCAGGGTTAAGGGGCTGCCGGAAGAGTCTATTACGTCGCTGGCGGCTTTTGGTAACAAGGTGTGGGCCGGCTCGAAGAATGGCCTTTTTACTTTTGACGGGGTAAACTGGCAGATTTTCCGTCGCCAGAACACCAACGTGCTTGGCTCTGACATCATTGAAGACCTCAAGGTTTCAGGCAACAACCTCTGGATTGCTACTGACAACGGTGCCTGCCGTTTTGACGGCTCGAACTGGGCATCTGTTTACACCGGTGGCCGTGCCCGTTCGGTGATTGGCAATGGCAGTGAAATTGCGGTTGCCACCGCTCATGGTGTCGAGTATTCGAATGGCGGCGGCATGACCCCGATGGGCAAAGACAACGCCGGCCTGATCATGGATGAAGTAACCCAGGTGGCCTTCGACAGCCAGGGCCAGCTCTGGGCCGGAACCCGCGCCGGCATGGCCAAACTGACTTCCGGCATGTTCCAGAACTACACCGGGCCGGCCAAATCGGTTATGGGCTCATCACTCGTCGATGTGCCGCCCAGCCCGGCCAACTGCCGCCTGCCGGGCAACAATATCAAAGTGATTATGCCCTTTCAGAACATGATTGCCATCGGCACTACCGGTGGTCTGACCATAACCGACATGGCCAATACCTGGACCAGCTATACCGCGCAGCACCGCGAATGGGCACAGCGCAACGGTCAGATTCTCGAAGACCAGGTGCCCGGCAACAGCCCGTTACCCGGCAATATCATCAATGCCCTGGCTGCCAGCGATAACTTCGAGCTTCTTTTTGTCGGCACCGACAAAGGGCTTGGGGTGTTGAATGGCTCAGAATGGCTCGATGTCGGCACTATCATGCCTGGCATCCCCAAGGTGCCCATTACCGGCCTGGCCTGGCTCAACGGCGATCTCTGGGTAGCCACCGGCGAAGGCATTTTCCAGGTCAAAAAAGTTTCAAGTCTGATTCAGCCGGTTGCCAAACCCTGATATAGCTGCTGCAAATTACATTTCTCTGAGCAATCATCATGTCACCCTTGTTTAATCAACGTTTAAGACTGAGCCTTCTGATTTTGACCGGTGTTTTGCTGTTTCCAGAGCTTCTGGAAGCGCAAGCCCAGGCGAGTGCCACGGCCATGCCCGCTGGCGAAGCCCTGCCTTCAGCTATTCCGGCCGATATCAAATTCATGCTCGCAACTTTGGGCGGGGGGGGCATTGCCGGCTGGGCAGTTGGCTATACTCTCAAAAAATTTGCCAAGCTGCTTGCCCTGGTGGTCGGGGTCGCTTTTATCTCGCTGCAGGTTCTCGCCTTCAACAGCTTTATCACCATCGACTGGGAACGCATAAAAAGTGCGGTTCCCGGCGAGACTATCGAAAAATCAGCTTCGGGTGTAATGTCTGTCATAACTTATAACCTTCCATTTGCCGGTTCATTTTTAGTCGGTTTCTGGCTGGGTTTCCGCAAAGGCTGAGATTTTGACAGCCGAAAACAGGTCTGAATTATCGCCCTGGGCGGCAGAATCAACCCGCATTCGTGAATGGTTTGCTTCTAATCGCCATCAGATGAGTGGTAACGGGGTCTGGTTTTCGGGTGGCGAGCCGAATACTCTCGACCCTGAACTCTTTTCCGGGGCCCGGGTGCGTATTCTCATCGTCAGGCTTTCTGAATACAAAGATGTTGCCGCAGGAATAACTCATTCTTACCTCTATCAGATGGCTTCTTCTGTTGACGGTTGCTTTGTCGATATGGCATTTATGCCGCCAGAACGCGACGAAAAATTGATGATCGCCGCCGGGATTCCGCTGTTAACCGGCACAAATACAAAGTTTCCTGCTGCCGCTTTTGACGTGGTGGCGATAAGCAATTCAGTGCTGCAGGAACTGATAAATCTGCCTGCCCTGTTGCATTTTTCAGGCCTGCCTCTCAGCCGTTCAGCCCGGGAAGCGGCGGCAAGCCCGCTGGTCATTCTCGGCGGCAGCAACTCTTCGGTGCATTCTATTCTGCATGGTCAGACTGGCGACGGCGCGGCTGAAGGCCTTGTCGATGCCGTGATTATGGGCGATGGCGAGCGGGTGCTGGCAGAAGCTCTCTCTCTGGTTCGCGATAACCGCGATTGTGCCCGCCCTGAGTTGCTTAAAATGATG
>JAQUZA010000380.1 GCA_028691595.1 Candidatus Rifleibacteriota bacterium | reverse complement strand
ATAAGCATATTGCCAAAATCCTGATTAGCCCGAAAGACATCCAGGCACGCATTGCCGAACTTGGAAATGAAATATCCAATGACTACAAGGGCCAGGAACTTGTTATAATCTGCATCCTGAAGGGTGCTTTTTTATTCACTTCTGATTTATGTCGCAACATAAACCTGCCCCAGAAGCTTGATTTCATGGCAGTCTCAAGTTATGGAGATTCGACACGTAGTTCAGGGATCGTAAAAATCGACAAAGATCTTTCAGACAGCATTCAGGGCAAACATGTTCTGATAGTTGAAGATATCATCGATTCAGGTCTGACCCTGTCTTATATCGTTAAAATCCTTCAAGACCGGCAGCCTGCTGACATAAAAATCTGTGTACTCTGCAACAAACCTTCAAATCAGCAGCAGTTTGTCAAGGTAGATTATTGCGGGTTCAAACTTGAAGATGAGTTCGTGGTCGGCTATGGCCTTGACTTCAAGGGTTATCTTCGCAATCTGCCCTATATCGGTATCGTCAAAGACGAATACAGATAGGCAAAGGAATCAATATGGTAACTTTTACAAGCGACAATCTTGTCTGTGAGAGATTCATTCTTGGCCCGCTTGAAGTCAACACCTACATCGTCTATGAGAAGGGTGCCAGAGAATGCCTTCTCATTGACCCGGCCGAAGAATCTCAAACCGTGGCAAAGCGACTCAAAGAGCTTGATTTCAGTGAAATCACCATTTTTTTGACCCATGGTCACGCCGACCATATTTGTGGAGTCGAGTTTTTTCGCAGGGAGTTTCCATTCTGCAAAGTTGCCATTGCAGCAGAAGACGCAGCAATGCTGACGGATGCAGCACTTAACCTTTCTGTTTATCTTGGCGAACCTGTTTCGGCCTCCCCGGCAGATATAATTCTTAGGTCAGGCAACCATCTCAAAACTGGCTCAACAGATGGAATTTTGGCATCGATTCCCGGACACACCCCTGGCGGGATGATACTGATTTTTCCCGGGATGATTTTTTCGGGAGACACTCTTTTTGCCGGTTCGGTAGGACGCTCAGATTTCCCGGGAGGGAACGGCAAAGAACTTATAAGCTCCATCAAAAAGCATATTTTTTCATTAAGCGACCGGCAGGTTTTTCCGGGTCACGGCCCCGAAACAACTATAAGGGCTGAAATGTCAGACAACCCGTTCTTTGGTACATTCTTTAATATCTGACTGGTACCGAGCTGAAAGAGTGCGTTGACACTGCCTGAAGCAGATGCTAAGATTCACAGGTAGAAAAATATATAAACACTGGAAAGGGATTCTTTATGGCAGAAATTTTCAGAATACTTGTAGTTAACCCAGGATCGACATCGAGCAAAATCGCTCTTTTTGAGAACGAAAAACAGGTTGCTGAGAAGAAAATTAACTATTCAGCCGAAGAAGTCGCCAGATTTCATCATATCAACGAACAGGTTCATTTCAGACGTGAGGCTCTGGTAGATTTCATAAAAGAGCAGAATCTCAATCCGTCTTCTCTATCGGCAATCGTGGGTCGTGGCGGGCTGCTCAAACCGCTTGCAGGCGGCACTTATAAAGTTAACGCAGATATTGTCGCCGATCTTAATGCCTCTAAATATGGCGAGCACGCCAGCAATCTAGGTGCCCTGATAGCCTACAGTTTCACTGAAGAATACGGCATTCCGGCGTATATAGTTGACCCGGTCATAGTTGACGAGATGCAGGATGTTGCCCGTTACTCGGGGCTGAAAGAAATCCCGAGGCGAAGCGTCTGGCACGCTCTCAATGTTACGGCGGTTGTTCGTCAGACCTGCAAAGATCTGGGTCTTGATGTAGCATCAGCCAATTTTGTCACTGCACACATTGGCGGCGGCATCACCGTGTCAGCCATCGAAAAGGGTCGTTGTATCGATGTCAGCAACGGTCTTGACGAAGGACCATTCACCCCGGAACGTGCCGGCGACCTGCCGACCATCGAACTGGTTAAATTATGCTTCTCAGGCAAATACACCCAGAAAGAAATCAACAAAATGCTGGTTGGCAAAGGTGGCATGGTCAGTTACCTCGGTACCAGCTCACTGCTTGAAATCGAGAATAAGGTTCTGGCTGGAGACAAAGAATTCACCGAAGTATTCAATGCAATGTGCTACCAGATCGCCAAAAATATTGGTGCTTACGTTGCTGTTCTTAAAGGAAAGGTTGACAGAATCATAATGACCGGCGGCGGCGCACGTTGTAAGCCTCTAATAGACAAAGTCAGCGAATATGTGCAAACCTTTGCCCCGATACATGTGGTTCCTGGCGAAGACGAGCTTTCTGCACTGGCACTTGGTGGGTTGCGCGTTTTGCGCGGTGAAACCCCTGCCAGAGAATATAAGTCCTGATAATGGCTTACAACAACGGAGAATTTTATCATGAGTGAGAATTTTTTCAGCCGACTTGTATCTTCCCTTGGCGAACAGCGCAAATGCCGGGTTGCCATTCCTCTGGCAAACGATGAGGCCTGCGCGTATGCAGTTTGTCAGGCCGTTAAAACAGGCATTCTCAGTGCCACCTTAATCGGTGACCCCGAGCAGATAAGGTCGATGTATGGTGATGTAGCTGGCCACGAGCAGGTTACCCTGCTGAATGAAACCGATGAAAAAGCTGCCTGCGCCAAAGCCGTCAGCGAAGTTCGCGAAGGTCGCTGCGACATTCTCATGAAAGGAATGGTCGCCACTTCAAGCCTGCTGAAGGCTGTTCTCAATTCAACTACCGGCTTGCGCAAAAACCCGATACTTTCACATCTGACATTTTTTGAGTTTCCGGGCAAACCGGGTTTAAAAATTCTTACTGATGCCGCTATGTGCATTGCTCCTGACGCAGAAACCCTGGTAAAAGAGATTGAAAATGCCTGCGAAGCATTCGCATCATTTGAAAGCAGCAGACCCCTGGTGGCATTGCTGGCTGCTAACGAGAAGATTTCTGACAAAATGCCGTCAACCAGACTGGCTGAGCAGGTTGCCGCCATGCTCAAAAACAATGAAGGCATGGTTGTTGAGGGCCCCATTTCATTTGATCTGGCGGTCAGCGAAGACTCGGCAAAAATAAAAAAATACCAGGGCAAGATTCAGGGCAATGCAGATATCTTTGTGGTGCCACGCCTCGATACCGGCAATGCCTTTTACAAGTCGCTGCAATACTATGTCAAAGCTCCGATGGGTGGGCTGTTGTATGGGGCCCGTTGCCCGGTGGTTCTTACATCGAGGGCCGATGACAACGCTACAAAATTCAACTCGCTTCTGCTTGGAATTGCCATCTGGCAGAAGTCTCTCGGCCGGGCCGGCATGCAGTCGGGGATGTAAATCGATCAGCTCCACCGGAAAGGACCTTCAAATAATGTCAGTTGTAACTCCCAGAAATGTAAATGCTACGGTCAGTTTTGCTCATGGTCATATTCCTGAGTTGCTGAAAAAGCTCGAGCGCTTTCTTGGAGTTGCCCTGTCGCTGCGCTCCACCAGCGGAGAAGTTGTCTGCAAAACCGACTATTTTTATGGTCCCTGCAGCATTATACGCGGCACCGAAAGGGGCAGATTACGCTGCCGAAAGACCTACAAAAATATCGAAGATCGTCTTCTCAGGCGCAAGACCCCCTTTGTCAACGTCTGTTATGCCGGATTTCTTATTTTTGCCGTACCACTCGAAGTCAGGGGCGAAATGGTTGGCACCCTTTTAGGCTCTCAGATTCTGCCCCTGGAAAAGGATAAAAACTTCGACATCGAATCACTGTTCGGGCACACGGCTATCGCGCTGCAGCTTCCCAACACCGATGAATTTTACCGGTCCTTTTCGCGGGTTAAAACGCTGAAGCCAGACCTTCAACGCATTAATTTCATGCAATATCTCGAAGAAATCGGCAGGCACTTTGTCTCCATGGCTTTTGCAGATAAAAGCTGGGAGCTGTTTTTAAAAGAAATTCAGGCTAATACGCCTCAATTTGGAAAGCTCTGAGAGAATCGATGTTTAAATTATTTGCCAACGGCAAGGTCTTACAACCTGACTTCTCGATACAGCCTGCCAGCCTGCTGATTCAAGATGACATCATTTACGACA
>JAQUZA010000379.1 GCA_028691595.1 Candidatus Rifleibacteriota bacterium | reverse complement strand
GGCGAGCGCATCAAGGTCGCTGCCAGCTTCTGGGAGCGCTTCCGCGGCCTGATGCTGGCTGACGAACCCGGTGATGGCGAAGGTCTGCTGCTCTCGCCGTGCAATTCCATTCACATGATGTTCATGCGCTTTCCGATTGACGCGGTTTTTCTCGATGCGGGCAATAAGATTATCGCTTTATATGAGCGCCTTCTGCCCTGGGTTGGTTTTTCAGGATGGCATAGAGATGTAAGCTCCGTTCTTGAGCTTAAATCAGGTACAATACAAAAAACTGGTATCAGGGTCAGCGACACTCTGAGAATGGAGCGAACCGAATGCTGAGATTGCTTGTAAACTCTACGAACCACAAAGGAGACGGGAAAATGAATTCGAAGAATTCACTTCTCAAACTGGGCATGGCCACCCTGGCTTTCTGCCTGCTGCTGACCTCTTTTCTCACGGGCTGCGGAGGCTCAAATTCGTCAGGAAGCGCTCCAAATCCTGCGGCCGTCAACGCTGCAGGTGAAACTCTACCGCCAACCTATACAATTCGCGGCAAGTTGATATCTGACCAGACCACCCAGGCTCCGGCAGCCGGGGTAAATATTAAATTGCTGGTTCAAGATCTCGTTACGAGCAAATTCGTCGATACTGGCAAATCAGTAGTAACACTTACATCCGGCGAGTATTCATTCACCGGCCTGGTAAGAGGTATCTACGTTCTCTCAGCCCAGGCAAACGCAAGTTTCCAGGAAAGCCAGATGCTGGTTATTCTTGACGAATCGAATACCGATCCCAACGTTGTCACAGAAAATATGGTTACAGTGCCAGTCGGTACCCCGGCCTCAGGCGAAGTCACTCTTAAGGGTAAAACAGTATCAGACGCTACCGGAGCCAACCCAATTGGTGGTTTAACCATAACCGTCTCGAAAATGGATGCCGCCGGAAACTGGCAACTCGTTGCCGACAAGGTGGCCCAGACTCTCACCTCGGGTGAATTCATTTTTCAGGGAATGAAAGCTGGGACCTACAAACTTGATATCAGCGGTATCATCGATGGGGTAAACAAATACAACCCAACTTCAAAACTGGCCATAATAAGCACTTCAAACAGTCTGACCGAACTTGATCTTGGTAACGTGATCATTTTGCCATTCGGTAACACCCTGACCGGTGAAATTACCCTCAAGGGCCGAATTGTCACTGACAGCACGGGTGCAACACCAATCAGTGGTCTGATTGTCAGACTTTCAGTTCTTGAAGCAACAGGCAACTGGAAGTTAATTGCCGATAAGCTTGCCCAGTCGGTTTCAAGCGGCGAATTTGCCTTCACAAGCCTGAAAGCCGGAACCTATAAACTCGACATCGATGGCATAGTTGATGGAGTTAACAAGTACACCGCAACTTCCAAACTCGCGATTATCGCAACCACTGTGACCACAGAATTTGACGCGGGCAATATTGTTGTATTGCCATTTGGCAGTATTCCAACCGGCGACATGACGATAAAAGGCAGAATGGTCGCAGACTCCACTGGCTCTACCCCTGTGGGCGGGCTTGTCGTTACCCTGTCTATGATGGATCTTGACGGCACATGGAAAAGCACCCCCAAAGTTATCACTACCCTTTCAACGGGTGAATTCGTTTTCTCTCTACTCGAAACCGGCAACTACAAAATCGATACCGATGGATTCATCAACGGAAAATCGAAATATTCCGCGTTATCAAAGCTTGTCATAGTCTCTAATATCAATAATGTTACTGAAATCGACGCGGGAAACATTATTCTTACCGAAGTTCCAAACCCTAACACAACAATACCGGTTTATAATTTAAAGGGAAGGGTAATAGACATTCTTGCCAGCGCCCCCCTCAGCGTCGCCATGGTCTCTGTCGATTCTGGCCAGACTACCGTAACTGATGGTTTCGGCATGTTTGAACTCAAAAACATTGAAGTTGGAATCAGACGCTTAAACGTCACCAAACAGAGCATGTCATCTTACACTGTTTCGTTTGAAGGAATCGAGGTAGCAACATTTACGGGTATAATTCTCAACAATGTTGAATACCCCATAAATTCAGCTGCTGATCGTACCGTTGATCTGTTTGCCCAGGGGCTTGATTTTAAGATAACCCTGTTGCAGCACAACTCAGGCAGTCTGATGGGTACGGTGAAAAAATTCAAAGTCGATGGTGAAGTTTCTTATAAAACAGAAGCAATGGTTAACTATGAATTTGACCTCTGGCAGATTTTCCCAGACAAGAGCACAGCACGTCATAGCTCTGTTAAATCTGACGGAGACGGTGAATGGAAAATGGACAACCTGCCACCATTTGAAGACAATTCAGCTCTATGGTATGCGGTTGCAGCTGGTTCTACTGCAAAAGTAGAGCAAGGGCAGACAGGTAATGTGGTTGCCTTCACTAACCTGGCACCGGAGTGGAACGGCAGGAACCCGATTCTAGCAAATGGTTATAAAGTTCAGTCGGGTGAAACAACCATTATGGATTTTATTCTGCCTTCATTTCTCTACTATACCTATACCACCACCACAAAGCCTGTTGAAGAAGCCCGTTTTGCACCGGTCAGCACGACAGTTTTCCCTGATGATTACGACAAAGACTTTGAAACTACTGCTCTTAAACAGGTCTATTTCAGCTGGACACCCACAGCAGCTTCGCAGGCATTGACCCTTGAGTTTTCCAGAGCAAATCTGACGGATGACACCGCTGCAGTTGTGCAGGTTTTCCCTTACGAAGCCAAACAACCCAATACCCAGACATTTTTGTCAAAGGGTATCGGCCTGGATTTTGGCCGGTTCGCATGGCGAACCGTAGTCTATGACCCGAAAGCTCCGACAGTTCCAATACCGTCTATGTCACATCTGTATACAGTTTATCCGTCTTCAGACGACATCACTCCCTCTTCAGGCACCACTATACTTCGCAATACAACAGCAACTTACACGGTCACCTTCCTTGCTCCAAATGACAAAGAGGCTACCTCTATCAGCATGGAACTTTACAGGGTAACCGGGCCAAACACTTCAGTGCTTGTTGCCAGCCCGAAAGTAGAAGATATAACCACATCAGCAGTCTGGACGATTGAATTTTCTGCCGGCGTACCGCTTGCGGGTGATTATAAATGGCGAGCCGTCTATTACTATCTCGACGGCCCGCGCATGACTTCCGAGTTCGCAGATATAAAATTCCAATAGGTAAGTTTGGCTACAAGCCCCCATCTCAAAAATTTGAGGTGGGGGCTTTCCATTTAAGGATTTTTTCCCGTGTGGGAGAGGATAATTTCCCGACCATTGATTATTTTCCTTGATTTTTGGCTTTAAATTTAGCATGCTTTTTGCATACCTATATTTATTAGAGTGCGATCTCTTTGACTTTTCAGGAGAGAGTTATGAAAAACAAATCCGCCCGGCTCACGAATTTGCGCCTTGGCAGTATCATGTTGATCACTGCAGGGGCAGCTTTTTTTGTCATCGCCATGACCGCGCTGGTCACTGACGTTGGCTACCTTTATTTTAACCAGGCCCGGCTGCAGACTGCCGTCAACGCAGGCTGGAAGGCGGGCTATGACCGCATGATCGAGAAGTCACAGCAGCAGTCACCGCCAACCGAGGCCGTGCAGCTCGAAGTGCGCAGTCATATTCTCGAGGTCATGAAGTCAAACGGTTATTCAGATGCCGAACTGGCAACGGTACAGGTCGAATTCGGGCCAAAAAATCACCTCAAAGTTTCCTCTGTACAAAAAGTTGGCCTTTTCTTCGCCAGAATAATGGATTTCACCTATTCAAACGTGGCAGCCAGTCGTCAGAATAACGCGCTCGATCTTGGTCAGGGGGTTGTACCTCTGGCAATACCGCACGGCGTCATTAAAGATATGTCGCGCAGCTCGTATGGCGGCGAAATATTTGGCGGCACCGATGGCTTCAAACCTGGTAGCGCCTACATACTCAAACTCGGCTCCGGCGGCGGGCCAGGCGATAAAATCACCCCGACAGAACTCGGGGAAATGGCGGGTCTGAGCGAAAACGAGCCGAAAAGGTTTATCTACATACCCATGCGCTTCGGCCAGGCGCAGCCGCTCAAGGC
>JAQUZA010000378.1 GCA_028691595.1 Candidatus Rifleibacteriota bacterium | reverse complement strand
GTATGCATTGACACCCATCTGCAAGGCATTTTCGACAAACAACTCGGCATCATGCATTGAATAGACGATCTGGGCGATTTGGGGAAACTGCTGACGAACTTTTTCGAGCGTGTCGAAAGCGGTTTTTCCGTTCAGTGACAGGTCGAAAATCGCAATTTCCGGCTTTGCGGCCGGCAACAGAGAAAGGGCATCTTCGAGATTGCCCGCCTCGCCGCAGACATTGCAGCCGTGTTCCTGCAGCATCATTTTCAGGCCAAAACGCATTACCGGGTGATCTTCAACAAGAAAGACTCTGGTTGCGATGGTGTTGTCTCTCGTCATTGCATGGTTCCTCCAGCCACCGGGGCTTTGATTGACAGGTATACGCCAGCATCTGCCGCCTTGTTCGCAATCTGCCAGCTGCCACCAAGAAGATCGACACGATAGTCGATGAGTTTGAGACCCAGACCGCTACCAGCCTCATGTGAGGGTTTCGTGCCCGTGGCCTGTCGGATTTTGTCTATCGGTCGGCCGTCATTCTCGATAATCAGCTCCAGATCCGGGGTATTAATTTTTAGTGCAATTCGGATTTTTCTTGCCCCACCATGCCTGATGGCATTCTGAATTGCTTCCTGAGCGATTCTAAACAGGTGCAGTGCCGCGTCAGTATCTTCGACGCTGATCTCGTTCGACCCATCAAACTGACAGTCAATTTTATAGAGAACAGTAGTCTGAGCTGCCAGCGTCGCCATAGCGGCTCCGACTGCCCGGGGTTCGAGAGCCATCGGGCATAGCCCGCGCGACAGGGTGCGAATCTGGTGCACCGCATCCTGCAGATAATCACGCATCATTCTGATCTCTTTTTCTTGATCACTGCTGTGGCTGACCAGGCGATGGCGAACAGCCTCGAACATACACATTACACCTACGACCTGCTGACAAAGCCCATCGTGAAGTTCGCGACCGATGAATCGCCTTTCGCGCTCTGAAATTTCGAGAAGCTTTCTTTCCAGTTCACGGCGCTGCACCATCAGGGCTTTGAGGCTCTCATTGGCTCCGCGCAGTTCTTCTGTTCGTAGCCGAACCTTTTCTTCGAGTTGCTCGTTGGCTTTTTGCAGCTGTTCTTCAAGTTTTTTACGGTCTTCGATTACGGTGCCAAAGCCGACCTGGTAGGCATACTGCCCGTCAGGCCCCGGAACGACTGAAAAAGTGTCATTTAGCCAGACGTATTCACCATTTTTCATTCTAAAACGAAATTCGACGTAAGTGGTAAATTTGCCACCCTTGTGCTTTTCAAGCTCCTGGGCTATCGAGGCCTCGATCGTTTTGAAGTCACCCGGGTGGAAAAATGAGACAAATTCGGTGTATGGGATGCTGAGAACTTCTTCCCGGGTCATGCCAAGAGCATCGGCAAAGCCTTTGCTGGCATAATCGAACCGGTTCTGACGATAATCGACACGGTAAAGGGCATGTGGCGATTCTTCAAGAACTTCCATGAACCAGCGCTCACTCTGCGAAAGATCGGGTTGTTCTTTGAGCAGTTCGGAAACATCGCGAAACAAACCTGCTAAAACACGCTTTCCGGATGCGGGAGAATCTTCGGTAAAGCGGCCGACACATTCGACGGGGAGAATGCTGTTATCACTGCGGTTTATGCGTATCTGCACGCGAAAATTTTGGGCCAGATCATTTTTGACCGTTGCGAGCGCCAGGTTGAAGTGCTGTTTGTCTGATTGCGATAACATGACGAGAAAATCATCGAGACTGAGTCTGCTCAGTGAGGGGTTTTTGAGCATCGCCCCAAAATTACGGTCAAAAGTGAATTCTCGGCGATCTAGGTCGAGCCGGAAATGACTGAATTGGTAGAAAACATTGATAAAATCAGCTGATGGTGAAGCTAAAAAAGAAGGGTCCACTGAAGAAGATGCAGGAATTTCATTCATTTATTATCACGCTTTCTCTCAAGAAAATTTGCTCTGAACTAATATGAGGGAATTCACAAGAACCCTCAATTCAGCGATTCCCCAAAAATAGTGTTGCATTATTTCGGGAATATTACAAGATTGCCTTAATCATTTAAATTAGCATCAAAACGCCGGTTTACGGTTTTTTGCTCGACAAGATTTTGACAAATGCGGCGGGCTGCTCTAAGCTGAATTGGTGGGGTGCCGTTTTTGCTCAGTCTTTTGCGGGAAATTTGCCGAAGCTGGTTGCTGATGAAATCTTTTTTTTCCAGGCTGCTGATTGTTTTTATCTTTGGCTTTCTGCCCGCTATTTCCGGGTTTCTGGTGGTAAGCCAGCTGATAGGGCATCGCGAAAATGCCCGGGTGGCAGCGGTTGAAAAACGTCTTAGAGAGCAGCTGGTGCAGGTTGCCGATGCAAGCTCGCCACAGAGTTTTTATTTTACTCTTTTTAACCGGCTTTTTTCGCGATTGCAGCAATACGGCCCGGTAGCCGGCGAAAAGCTGACAGCCGGAATCAGAACCGCGCAGCGCCTCTGGGGCCATGAAATTTCCGTTTATTATTTTGACGCGCGTGGCGAATATGTCACTCTGCCCGGGTATGCACCCGCCAACCGCTTCATCGTCAGCAAAATCTGGGATATTCTCGCCGAAACAGCCACCTATCGACCTGGCGATGAACAGCGCCAGCAGAAGCTCATTCAGACTTTGCTTGGTTCAGAAGCAAACGCCGGCAATCTGAAAAAGCTCGAAGGCCAGCTCGTCAGTCTCAAAAAGAAGCGCATGAACGGCTATCTCTACTGGAACCGGCTGTCACCACAAAGCCAGAGCGGCGTGCTGATCATTGTTTTTCCACTTCTGCAGACCCACACTATTCTTGCCAGACTGCAGAGTATTGCCGGGGCCACCCGGCCGGTGACTGAAAAACCAGGGATGAAAATTGCCTTCTGGAGCCACGAAGCCACCATCCCGCTTTTTTCTTCTGATGCCGGCGACAATTTTACCCTGCTGCGTGCCAAAATTGAAAAGAGTCCGGCCGGGCTGCTGCTCGAAAACGACCGCGCCTGGTCGATTATCAGCACTCCGGGCGGAGTTTTTCTCGGGTCGCTGCCGGTTGAAGGCAGGCAAAAAGTTGCTGCCACCGGCATGGTAAATCTTCTTATGGCTGCAATCTCAGCTCTTTTTCTGGCTCTTATCATGTCGCCACGTTTTAATCCGCAGCGCATCTATATGAAAATCGGCAACAAGCTGCTGGCTATTCTTCTGGTCGCCATTACCTTTCCGACCGGCGGCCTTTTGCTGATCGGGGTTGTGGCAGTTGACGCACATGAAAGGTTTCTGTTGTCACGCCTCGAAAAAGACCAGCTGACCAGACTTTCGACCATTGAAGACGACTTTGCCCGGGAATCAGTTAGCTTCGCCGAAAGCTGCAAAGCCCTGCAGATAAAGACAACCGAAAACTATTCTTATGAGAGCTTCGTCGAAAATTGCCGGCAGATGATCGATTCAGGCCAGGCGGTGCGCATCGAGCTGCGTTCTCTCGATGGTGAGCGCATTCATCTAGCCGAAACGGGGGGCTGGTTTGCCGGCCTCGATAAAACCCAGGATGCTTACGGCCGCTACCAGATAATTACAACCATGACCGAGCGAAGCAAACTTGAGGGCATAACGGTTAAACGTCGACCAGACGCGGTATTGTGTGATGCCTTTGCCAGCGAGGATTTTGGTTTTGCCCAGATTACCCGACTTCCGGGCCGGGTTCTTCCATTCAGGTTTGGTCAGAATGAGCTTTACTGGTATTGGGCCCGCATCGAAACCCCGGGTCACCCCGCCGCGCTGTTAAACATTTATCAGGCACGAAATGTGGCCAGAGAACGTTTTCTGCAGAGAATTCTGCAGCAAAAACCTTCGGAACCCGTGATTCTCGCAGCTTACGATCAGAACCGTCGCACCTGGCTCAATAAAGAGTTTAACAGGCAAAAGATCTTCAACCCGGTTATGCGGGCGGCAGTTCTGACCGGCAAGCCTCAAATGCAGGTCGTTGCGGGCAATGCCGGCAAACATATTGCTCTGGCTTTTCCTGGAACAGTTCTTGCCCCTTTCAGCCTCATGGCCATTGTTGATGAAACCCTGGTAAGCAACAGAATCAGA
>JAQUZA010000377.1 GCA_028691595.1 Candidatus Rifleibacteriota bacterium | reverse complement strand
GATGACAAGAATAGTCTCGAGAACCCGGGAATCAGAACAACTGTATCTACTCAAGGCTGGTAAAGCTACGCTGCGGCATCAGCATAATGTCGGGGTCATAACGCCAATGCTGCAACGCAAAATTATTTTTTGGAACGATTGACAACTGCCATTTTAATGTTATATTTACTGCTTGTTGTTTCAGGATATGAGGATAATCTTGATTGAAGAACCCTGAAGGAGGTCTTTGTGGACGCTCACCTATTTTTCTGGCTTGCCCCTGGCGGCTCCCTCATTGCTTTGATTTTTGCCTGGATTTTTTACAGCAACATGATGAAATCGGATCCCGGCAGTGAAAAATCGCGCGAAATCGCTGGTTACGTCAAAGAAGGCGCGATGTCTTACCTTTGGTCTCAGTACAAGGTAGTCGGCATCTTTTTCGTAGTTGCCTTTGCCTTTTTTGCCTTTTTGTCATTCGTTCTGCACGTGCAGAGCCCATGGACCCCTCTCGCATTTTTAACCGGCGGCTTTTTCTCTGGTCTTTCCGGCTATCTCGGAATGATCACCGCCACCAACGCCTCCAACCGCACTGCTGCTGCCGCTGCTAAATCCCTGAATCAGGGTCTGCAGGTAGCTTTCCGCAGTGGTGCCGTTATGGGTTTTGTGGTTGTCGGTCTTGGTCTTCTTGACATTTCAATCTGGTGGAAAATTCTCAACTGGATCATGAGCGTCAAAGATACCGTTTTTAAAGACAGTATCTTCGCGGTTCACGATTACATGGAAATCACCACGATCATGCTCACCTTCGGCATGGGCGCGAGCTCTCAGGCTCTGTTCGCCCGCGTAGGCGGCGGCATTTTCACCAAGGCAGCCGATGTCGGTGCTGACCTTGTGGGCAAAACCGAAGCCGGAATTCCGGAAGACGACCCACGCAATCCTGCTGTTATCGCCGACAACGTTGGTGACAACGTTGGTGACGTAGCCGGTATGGGCGCTGACCTTTATGAATCTTACTGCGGTTCGATTCTTGCTACAGCAGCGCTTGGCGCAGCTGCGTTCAGCACTCCCGAGCTTCTGCCAATGCAGATTAATTCGATTCTTCTGCCAATGGCGATTGCCGGAGCCGGGATTATTTTCTCGCTTATCGGCATCTATTTTGTCAGTACCGACGAAGATGCTTCCCAGAAAGAACTGATGGGTGCGCTCGGCCGCGGCATCAATGTTTCTTCACTGCTGACAGCTGTGGGCAGCGCCATTCTCGTCTGGAAAATGCTGCCAGACCACATCTATATTCTTGGTTCGATCATTACCGGTCTGATGGCTGGTATCATCATTGGCTGGGCCACAGAATATTACACATCTTCTGACTACGAGCCCACTCAGGAAGTGTCTGCCCAGGCAACCACAGGCCCGGCAACGGTTATAATCGAGGGTCTCGCCACTGGTATGATGTCGACCGGGATTCCGGTTCTTACAGTATGTTTCGGCATCATTCTGGCCTACGGCTTTGCCGATGGTTTTGCCAACCCATCGATGGGTCTTTACGGTATTGGTATTGCTGCCGTAGGTATGCTCTCGACCCTTGGCCTCACCCTTGCTACTGACGCTTATGGCCCGATCGCCGATAACGCCGGCGGCAACGCCGAAATGGCTTGTATGGGCCCCGAAGTTCGCAAGCGCACAGACGCTCTCGATTCACTTGGCAACACAACTGCTGCAACCGGCAAGGGTTTTGCTATCGGTTCGGCAGCTCTGACCGCCATGGCTCTGCTTGGCGCTTACATTGAAGAACTGCGCATGGGTCTGCTGCGAGTCGCCAAGTTCAGCGAATCTCAACTTGACCAGTATGTTTTTGCCGGCAGCAGAGAGGCTGTTCCGATAGCCAAAGCCACCATGTCAGACTTCATGACTTACTACAACGTGAACCTCATGAATCCGCTGGTTCTGGTTGGTGTTTTCCTTGGCGCAATGCTCGTTTTCGTGTTCTGCGCCATGACAATGAAAGCTGTTGGTCGCGCGGCTCACAGCATGGTCGAAGAAGTACGTCGCCAGTTCAAGGAAATCCCTGGTCTTCTCAAGGGAGAACCTGGTGCCAAGGCTGACTACGCTTCATGTGTCGCCATATCGACCAAGGGTGCCCAGAAAGAAATGCTTGCGCCCAGTCTTCTTGCAATCATAACCCCGATCATTGTTGGTCTGGTTCTTGGCGTTGGCGGTATGATCGGCATGCTGGTCGGTGGCCTGGCCTGTGGCTTTGCCGTCGCAGTAATGATGGCCAATGCCGGTGGTGCCTGGGATAACGCTAAAAAATATATCGAATCTGGTCAGATGGGCGGTAAAGGCTCAGACTGCCATAAAGCTACCGTTGTCGGTGACACAGTTGGCGACCCGTTCAAAGATACTTCAGGCCCCTCACTCAACATTCTTATCAAACTGATGAGCATGGTTGCGGTTGTGGTAGCCGGTCTTACCGTCAGCTATTCTCCCAAAATCCAGTATTATTTCGGCTTTGCTCCCACTGAAATTCGCTATAAAGAAGAATTCGGCAAACTCCTGAGCGCACGCGAAGTCAAGCTTCCGGGGCTCAATGAAACCGAAAAAACCGGCAAAGCCAGCTCGATCTTCGAAAATGACCCGTTGATGGGCACCGAAGATATCATTCTTCCTGACGAAGACTCTGCCAATAAAACCACCACTCCTCCCCAGAAGCCAGAAGTAAAACCAGGTGAAGTCAAGCCGACAACTCCAGAAGTTAAGCCGGCAGACACTAAGCCTGCTTCAACCGGTGGGTTCAGCGGCCTCGACGACGAAAAACCGGCTACGACCCCTGCTGCTCCAACAACAGGCGGGTTCTCAGGTGGCTTCGATGCCATCGATGAAACCCCAAAAGCTGAACCGGCTCCCGCTGATTCAACCCCAGAACCTGCTGCCACAGAATCTCCGGCAGACCAGCCAGCCGCAGACGCTGCTGCTCCAGTCGATGCCGCACCGGCAGCCACCGAAGCACCAGCTGATGCTTCACCGGCAACTCCGGCAACTGAGCCTGCTCCTGCCGCAGGTGGCGGTTTCGAAGGCTTCTAAGTTCGCATAAAAAAAAGGCTGCCCTTAACGGGCAGCCTTTTTTTATGCCTGCTAAATGATTCTGATGGCAAATCTTGGGCAGACCGGGGCGCAGTATCCACAGAGCACACACAGCCTGTGATCGATCTGCGGTGATTTATCACCAGGCTTCAATGCCGACTGCTGACAGGTTTTTATGCAGGCACCGCAGTTTATACAAACCATGGTATTGATAAAAAGTTTGCGCGGCTGACCGGCAACCTTTCTGGCAAAATCAATATCGACCTCTTGATTCCTTGCCACCTTAACATTCAAATTCACTTCGTCCACCGATGTCATGCCGACCACCGCCGAATCAACAACTCCGGAAGCCAGCACCCAGCGCAAAGATGCCACCGCATCATTGCGTAACTGCCCGCCCCCAAGCGGCTTCATAGCATAAATACCTTTGCCGTTACTGCGGGCACGCTGCAAAAAACTGGTCATATCAGCTAATGAAGCGTCAAGAATGCCAATACCATCACGATTATACATCGGATGAAGAACTTCGATACTCTCATTGCGGCCAAGCATGTCAATTGTGAGGGCAGAGTGCGAACTGGCACCCACCGCTTTGATAATTCCCCGGTCTCTGGCTTCAAGAAGAAAGGCGAGCGCTTCACTGCGCCCGGCAAAATCCTGCTCGTCTCTGACGGCATGCAAAAGGAAAACATCTGCAAAATCAAGGCCGGTCTGTTGCAAAAATTCTTCAACAGCAGCTTTCATCGCTTCGCGGGTCCGGGCAGCCGACTTAGAAGCAACAACCGGCCTTGCCCCCCGCCATTGCCTTAACGCGGCTTCAACCTGAGGGTAAGAACCATACATCTGAGCGGTATCGATAAAGTTTATACCACTCTGCAGGGCATGCAGAATGACCGCTGCGCCATCTTCAACATTCAGCCCTCGTTGCATCGGGCTCATGGTTAGGGTACCAATGCCCAGATGGGTGATTTCTATCCCGGTTTTTCCCAGAGTATTTTTTTGCATCACGGTTTTCCTTCGGTGACAATTATTTTTATACCGCAGGTA
>JAQUZA010000376.1 GCA_028691595.1 Candidatus Rifleibacteriota bacterium | reverse complement strand
CACTTGACACGACTTTGCATTGTGATTCTCCTGAAATAAATAATGCTTTAACTTTGCGGCGGTTCCTGCAAAAGTTCGTTCGATACATTTATCACAAATTCATGCATGATGCAACTGTTGCGTCAGGAGAAATCGGACTTTAAATCGCCAAAAACCGCTTATAAAAGACTTTTTCTGCGCTTGTGCCGGGATACTCACTTAGAAGAGGCGATCGGCATACCAGGAAAATCTATTTGATTGTCGGTGGGCAAATAAGTATATTCAAGGTGAGGGGAATTGGGAATACTGTGCACAACACGCCAGGCATGTAATCATGCTCATCGGTGATGGCTCTGAACGCGCTTTGATTTCTGCAGTGTTGTCGCTAAGCCAAAAAAAACAGGGGGTAGATCATGGAACACATTGAAGAGGAACCCTTCCTGAGTAGTATGTCGATATCCGTCGTTCTTTTCTGGGTGACCCTATATGTGCTGATCATGCAGTTGACAAACCTGCTTACTCCATGGGTCATTACGCGATCTGAGCTGACTTATATTACCTGTTGGCTTCCGGTCTACAAATGGCTCAAAGCTGGCGATGTCGCCGCGAATATCGCCTGGGCCTGCTTTGCTTTTTGTATGTTTGACATTTATGTTGTGTGCCGGTTTCTGCAAAATTCAGAATGGGTAAGCTGGACCCTTCATGCATTGCTGCTGCTGGTTATACTTTTCCCATACATGTGCATCGGTTTTGCCTATGTTGATTTCTGGGTGTATGGCTGGATGCTGTAAAGCTGCAATCTCACTCTGGCCAGGTTCTGACTTCGCGAAAAAATGGTTCCGGCAGGTGAATCCAGATCGATGAAATCGTGCTGTCCTCTATTCTGCTGGCTAGAATATATGCTTTCCAGCTGCCCTGAAGTTTGACCATAAACTGGTAGGAACGACTGTTTATCGGCTTGATCAGATAGTCGAGGTCTGAGCTGCTTTGGAAACCGACAAAATCTTTCTCGCGATAAATTTTGCCTGAATTCAGGTCGCGAAAAAGCAGTTCATACTCTTCGATGTTACATCGGCAACGCACCTGACCTGTTATGGCTTCACCCGTCTCAGGGAAACTTGCCACCAGGGCTGGTGGGTCGATGAAAACGCTTCCAGAACCGGTGTTTAAAACATCTTTTTTGAATACCCAATATTTCCCGTCAAATTCCTCTATACGGTAGCCGCGTTTCCATGAACCGCCGGCCAGTTCTACTTTTGTCTTAAAGAAATGGTTGTCGAAGGGGTCGAGAATAAAATCGGCAAATCTTTCAAGATAACTTGAAAAATGCCCGGGGTAAATGATCACATCGATATCGTAAAGAAGCATAGCCGAAAAAAATGTAACCAATAGCCAGCCCAGTAGAAGAAGTGCCCTTTTCCAGATTGGGCCGCGCCTAAGCTGCAAAGGGTGAAACCACGGCAAGGCTTTGTGTTCGTTGCTGCTCATTTTTTTCACACCTCATGAGAGCAGAATCTCGTTAGTTACCGTCAGACAAAAATACCATGGTTGGCACAAGGCTTAACCGAATCAACTGGGCGCATTAAAAAGTCTAACTTGCCTCTGGTTGATTTTAACCAGTCTGGCAGGCCGTGAACCTTCGCTCGAGAATGTGCGTCCAGGCAATGCTTATAGCATCGGCTTCATTGTGATCTTTTACTTTCACCTTGAATTCATTTTCTATCCAGTGCACAACGTCATCTTTGCTGGCATTGCCATAACCGGTAATGGCCATTTTTACTTTGCGTGGTGGGTAAAAAAAGACTGCAACCTCACGTTCAGCCGCACATAGTCTCGCCACACCCCTGAGTTCGCCAAGGGCGATGGGAGTTCGCGGTGAAGTTCGCGCCGGCAGAAAAACATCTTCAATTGCTACTTCAACCGGTTTAAAACGGTCAAAAATTTCATGCAGGTAGTCGCGAAGGCGAAGCAGCCTTTTTTGTGTATCGCCGCGGTGAAGCGTAATGCTGTCGCTGAACAGCAGACGCTCCGACACGCGGTCAATTACACTGACTCCAAGTTTATCAGCCAGGTCAAGGCCGACAACCGGTTCACTGCTCTTTGTTTTTGTCATTTTTCAGGTTTTTCAGATGTTCGGGGTCGGGAAACAGCACTACCGAAACCCCGCTTGTCAGACCAGCGGTCACCGCAGCCAGCATTACTGAATTACGACCGATATATTCAGCATAAATCAATACAGGGAACATGACGCAAAACATGAAAATCATGCGCCTGATCATGTGGGGAGGCAGTTTGCTCATCGGTTAACTCCCGGGGTTCCTGGTCTTCTTGGCCGGTTACGGTTCTGAGAATTTCGTGAAAAACGGCGTTTGCGGTCAGGGCGCTGACCTGAAGGCTGACCATCGGGGCCGGTCGGTCTTGCTACCCGGCGTGGAGGCACCTGGTTAACCGAGATAGGTGCCCTTCCTGCAGCTGATTTTACCGGGGGTCTGTAGAGATCGGGTTCTTCGTCATCTTCGTTATAATTATTTGCCACTGGTTTACGCGCCGAGATAGCTGCAGCAGTATGTTCTGCCCGCTCTTGCTCGTGCCTGACCATTGCCAGGGCCAATTTTATGGCATCAGTGTCTTCTTCAAGGTGCCCGCCAAAGTTCTCGAAATATCTATGTTGAGACTCATCGCACTCTGGTGTATACCTTGAATCGCGCTGAAATGAAGGTTCTGCCGGCTGAGCTGAGCGGTTGTCGATAAGATTGCCGGCATTGATCGGTCTGGCTCTTTCGGCAGCCTCAGGTTCAACCTCGGCAGTCACCACCCGGGCAGGGAAATCTTCTTCAGGTGCTACTTGCGGCACCTGGCGGTTCTGCTGCTGTCGGGCAAGTTTTTCGGCTTTGCGCTTTTCGAAGAAATCATTTTTGCGGTCGCGGCGGGATGGTCTGCCATCTGACTGGTTTTGTGGCTGCTGCCCGGCATTGGCATCGCTGCGCGGCAGATTGACGCGTTCATCGGCCATGGTCTCTGGAGCGGCGTTCACCGCAGCCTGGGCTGCTGGCTGTGGCCGCGATAACTGCTGATTCGGGGCTCTGATCGCTTCTTTTCGGCTTTCTGCCATGATTTTGGCATCCTGGAAGAAAGCCTGGGGCAGAAATGCATTCAGGTTAAATTCCTGGGCCGGCAGGTTCAGAGCTTTAGCAAGCTGATTGCGCAACGAATAGATGTCGTCGTTGCTCCATTCAACCTGCGGCACGAGATGTTTCAATTTTTTGGCCGCATTATCGGTTCTCAGACAGATATAGTTGCCGGTCATGATTCCCTGAAAAATTTTGAGCTCATCAAGTATTTCGAGGGGGTATCTGGTTTCTTTTTCGCCCTCGAAGCCACATCTGTCGAGAAGTTGTTCAAGGGTAGAGTAAACCGACATCCTGGCCTTGAGGCCATCGTTGAAACTGCGAAAGTCTTTGAGAAACACCGATTTCAGATATTCAAAGGGCGGGGTCTGACTGAAACAGACGAGAAACTTCGTGAGTGCCCGGCGATGACGGTCTGAATCTTTCTTTATTTCGTCGGCAAGGTTGTTTTCGCGCGAAAAAATAGCCTGAATAACTTCTTCTGGCTTGTTTGAATAATCTTCTACGCTCTTGAACCTGCGGCTGAGAATTTCGCCGGTCTTGCCCTGATAAATGCTCGAGAGAATGATCAGATAAAAATGAACGTTCGGATCCATAATTTCACGTTCGATCCAGCGCCAGAGACCCTTGCGCACGTATTTGTTGCAGCGCTTGTGCATGGTCGAGAGACATTCGTGAACTATGGCTTCTTTCAGGGCGAACAATAAATCCTGAGATACACCTGTAATTCCTGTTGGTTGCTGGTTGTCGGCTTTAACGTCGCTGCCTGAGCCGGCAGGGCGGAGGGGTGTGGGCGACTTCTGCTGCTCAATTGCGGTTGGCTGCTGTCGATCGTTTTGTTGTCGGTCAGCACGGTTATCTCTGCTGTCGCGCTTGTCACGTGGCCCACGATTATCGCGAGGCTGCCGGTCCGCTGGTTTTTCGTTCACCGGTTCCGGCTTGACAATGCTTTCAAGCTGCACTTCAATAATCGGGCAGCGTATTCGCCCCGGCTGGGTGCTGACGCTTTCGG
>JAQUZA010000375.1 GCA_028691595.1 Candidatus Rifleibacteriota bacterium | reverse complement strand
GTCTGCACCGTCTGAGAATTGCTCGTAACGACCATTCCGGTCATTCTCCAGGGCTGGTTGGCGTTAAAAGTTGTATCGCCACCATAAATAAAGAGCCCAAGCATGTTCGAGCAGAGAATCTTCTTTAACTGCCGCGAATCAATAATGTCCCACAATTCCATGGTCGACCGAGACCCGGCTCCTGGGAAAAAGCCATCGGAGACAGAACTGACTCCACTTGAACTGAGGCCAAATACCATGCCATCAGTCGGAACCCCGAACTTCGAAAGATCAAACGCCAGAGGAGCCTGATTAACAGCCGTCTGGAGAGGAAAAACACTCACACCATCATAGCTGACAGGCTGGCTGTCGATTTTTAGAATCCGGTATTCAGCGGTTTTACTTTGAAGATTCATTTCAACCGTTTCTGGAGACTTTTTAACGTAACGCCAGGTATTGCCGCGTTCAAGAGGAAAAATATCGACGGAGGTCATTGTCCCGCCGGAGCCAAGGGTGCCCCTGTCGAGAACTTTAACTTCAAGAAAATCGATCAACCAGACTCCACTGTCTCTGACAAGTTGAAAGATAAATGAAATTTTTGAGCCTCTGGAAAGTGTGTCCAGGTTGGGACCTTAGCCACCGCATCACCCAGATAGGAAATGTTGCTTGAATCAATAAAGAAGGTGTAAGAAGCGTTATCAGCGGGGTTAGCAATGTCTTTGCCGAAATCAAAAACGGTAAAAGCAGCGATATCAGAATCAGAACCCGTCAAACCCTGCATCCGGCTGCTGAAAAGTTCCCTCAGAACCCTGTTATCCCCTTCGGTTGCAGCCTTAAGAAAAGCCTGAACCTGGCTGGTAATAAGAGCTTCGTCTTCTGCAGTTCCTGAATAGCCTGCTCCCGGGCCACCTGAACCTCCCCCAATGCAGCCTAAAAATGCTGCACCCGAAAAGATAAGGAGAGATACGATCAAACAAAGCAAAAATTTTCTGACCAGCATCAAGTTAGCCCTGGAAATCATCATTAACCCTCTTTTCTCAGTCAGGCCCTTTTTTAAGGCCAACTGAAACAACGCAAAATCAAATTCTGCAGTTTATATCAGCGAAGGTTTAGAACAGGAGGTCATCATGGGTGTCAGAAACAGGTCGCTTCTGACATCATTTATGCTGGCTCAGGAACGAACGGCATAAACCTTCCTTGATTTGAGAAGGACAGAACCCATGAACGTGGGCGATCCTGAAAAATGAAAACCGGGGGGAAGGGTGTTTTAACTCTCAAATTATCTCTCAACGTACCCCAGCAATATTTTTATTAAGGTGTCCAGGTTCCTGATAAAATTCTAGATTTGTTTCATTTTAAAGTCAACAGCAAATAATTACCGCATATGCCGGCCCGATAATGAAGCATTCGTGACAGGTCATTCCAGGTTCAGATAGAAGGCAAGCCACTTCTATCATGCAGCAATCGAGGCTGATCGCCTGTCACACATGAGTTAAAAAACCGGTCACCCTTATCTCATCACTGCACTCGTGCCGCCAGTGGTTAAAAGTGCAATTCATCAGATAGAACTCAATAATTAATCTGCCTGCAGAAATTGGTTGCATAAGCAAAGATTTGCAGGCAATCTAAGTATAAAGGTCATTCATTTTAAGAGGTATTATGCAGCGACGCTGGGTCATATTCTGGGTTCTGGCAGGGTCTTACTTTTTTGTCATGTTTCACCGTTTCTGTACAGCGGTCATGGCAGGTGACCTCACCGCCGATCTGAGCCTGGACCCGGCTGCACTTGGTTTTCTTTCATCGATGTATCTTCTGGGCTACGCTTCAGTGCAGATACCTGTCGGCATCCTTTCAGACTGGTGGGGAGCCCGAAAAACCATTTCAGTTTTTCTGCTGGTAGCCAGTCTCGGGGCCTTCGCCTTTGGGAAGGCTGATTCTATGCATGCGGCCGTCATTGCCAGGTGGCTGGTCGGTGCCGGGGTCGGCTGTGTTTATGTTCCGGCGCTCAGGGTTCTAGGCTGCTGGTTCGAAAAAGACTCGTTTGCCTTCATGACCGGCATGATGCTCGCCGTGGGTAATCTGGGTGCCCTGAGCTCAACCTGGCCCCTCGCGGTAATAAAGGGAATCTGGGGTTGGCGTGCGACCATGGAAGTGGTCAGTCTGATGACCCTCGTTCTTGTTGTGCTGGTATGGTTTTTTGTCAAAGATCAACCCGACGAAGAAGTTAAAGAGAGCGAAACCCCGGCACGGCCTCGTGGCCTCTCTGAAAAAGAAGCAGCGAACCCACAGGCTACAGCCAGGCCAAGAGGGCTACGCGCCATGCTCAAAGCAAAAAGATTCTGGGCTCTAACCGTTTATTTTGTTGCCTTCGAAACCACCATTATCAGCTTTCAGGGCCTCTGGGCCGGGCCTTTTCTGAAACGCGTCTACCAGTTTCCAGACACCTCGATTGGTTATGCCCTGACCTGGCTGGCGCTGGGCCTGATGATTGGAGCAGTAGTATCAGGAATTCTTGCCGGCCGCTCGCTTCAACGCCGGCATGCCGTTCTGACAGCCGGAATGCTTGGTTACCTGCTATGTTGGGTTCCGATTGTATTTACAACAGCTTCTCTTGGCCCGTATCTTGTGCCATTGCTGACGATAATGGGCTTCTGTGGCGGTTTCTTTTCGATCAGTTTCGGAATAGCCAAAGAATGTTTCGAGCCTGGCATGGCCGGAACAGCCCTCGGAGTCTACAACTTCACCGGTTTTGCCGGCGGCGGCCTGGGCATGTGGCTGATGGGTCTCATTATCGGGGCCATGTCGCCAGATGGCACCAATGAAATAGCGGCTTTTCAGGCTGCCTTCGGCCTTGCCCTCGGCATCATGCTGATCGGCTGGATAATACTGGTTCTTCTGCCACGTGTCTGGCAGACTCAGGCCCCCGAAGATATTCAGAGCTGAAGCCCGCCTGTTTCCTGAACAGGAAAAGGATAAACCCGCCTTCAAATAGGCTAAACACAGGTGTTAAATGCCAGTCCCGAGGTTTACCAGTGGGCAATTTCAGGTGGGTAAATGTAAGCAATCAGTGAGAAACTGATAAAACATAGCAGGCCAATCATTGCCTGTTTGCCACATGCCGCCGAGAACTCGGGGCGCGACTCCCAGAATTTTACGTACAGAACCAGCCCGATGGGAGAGAAGGTCGACAGGCCAACGCCGAGCATCAATAGTGCCCGGTCAGCCAGTTCCTTGTCGGGCTCGAGTTTCAGGCCGATAAAGACACCACAACCGAGGGTTAACAGCGAAATTACCAGCTTTAAGATTGAAGCAAGCAGCGAACCCATGACCGACCTCACCTTGTGAATCAAATTTATGTTCACAGCATACCACGATTGTGGTGCCGGGTAATCACATCACAAAATTACCGCTTGCATTTGTTGTTTTTATGAATACATTCATTATAGCTGGCACCACTTTTCTTTCGGGCGCTTCTCGCGTTTGGGTTCTTGTCTGACTCTCAGGGACGAATCTTCCGGCTGTGTGTGGTGCCAGCCTTTTATTTTAGCCAAATGCATCTTGATGGCGATACCCGGCGAGAATCATTTTCTTGCCGTTTTTGTTTTAAACGAGGCCCAAATTGTAATAAAACCCCTCGCCCACAAACTGGACGAGGGGTTTTATGCCAAAGCGAGCCGCCCGAAAAAGATACGCGGGTCGATCAATTTTCATTGAGCACAAAGGTCGCGCGGCGGGCTTCCCCGATTGAATAAACAACAACCTTGCCATCGTCGATATCGACTACCTTGAACTTACCATTCACAACCTGACCTGTTTTAACGACATGTTCATCGTTTTCGAACTTTACAACCGCTTCTCTGACAACATCGTTGCCGCAAATGCCGGTAACCGTAAGTTTAAGAGGTGGTATGACCTTCTTAACTTCTTTTGGAGGGGTAGATTCTGGCTGCCGTTCAATTTTAACCAGCTCAATTACCTTTTTGGTAACAATCGGCTTGAAGGGGTCATGATTGGCAGTTTCACCCGTAAATGCGAAGTTCTGGCAGAGCTGAGAGATGGTTGCGGTTTCGTCATTCTGGTTTTCGTCAGCCATGAGAGCAGTCATCGAGCCGAAAAACACGCTAATGACCAACACTACTTTGAGAG
>JAQUZA010000374.1 GCA_028691595.1 Candidatus Rifleibacteriota bacterium | reverse complement strand
TCTGTACCAAGCAATATTGGCATTGGTTCAGTCGGAATCCTTTCGGGTATGGTTGTTTCTGCAACTACGCCTGGCGACTATGTGATTACTGTCACTGCCACTGATGGAATTGGCAATACCGGCTCAGTTAATTATACCCTCAGAGTGATTCAGGGCACCTATTACATGCCTGATTACTGCCCGGTTGTGGCAAAAGACGAGTATGTTTATGCCGTGACTGATGGTTTGGATGCCGTTGTGCCTGTTCGCGTCAGGTCATATATGGCAGGTCTCTCGAACCCGATAGTTGTTAGCGGTGGTGAAACGGTTTTGTTTTATGAGCATGTCATTGATAACCCTGCTATTCCAGGCGTAGCGGTTAATCTGAGGGCCTCGACAAGATTCGTGCCCCGTAGTTCGCTGCGGGCCCAGACTGCCATCCTCTACTATCGCGGCGTAGATTCTGCGGGCAACATCTGGGAATACAGTCTGGATGCCAACGGTGGAGTTCCTTATCAAATTTTCAGTGCCTGGGCCAACCCCGGGCAGACAACAAACTTTACTATTAATTTCACCGATGGTTACACTTACGCGTATTCAGTGAAAATTAATGACTCCTTGATCACTGCAATGGATACACCTCTGGCCACTTTTAACAATGTAATGAAAATTACCTATCTGGTTGATGTTACTGATCCGCTTGGGGAAGCCTCTACGCTTAATTACAATGAATACTGCGTCAAAAGCGTTGGCATTATCGCTACTGAATATTACGAAGAAAAGACTTTCACTACCCTTATCAACAAAGAGATTCTCCTTTCAACCCTGCTTGGTGGCGGAGTAACTCTGAGTGAAAACAACCCGTACGTTGTCAACGTAGACCAGACGGTTGGAACATCTTTTTCTTTCTTGTTGAACGCTGCTGGTGGTTCAACGTTGTCGCGCTATGTCTGGGGTGTGGACCCGCTTTATTCCGGCACACAGCTTAGAATACAGTCTCCAGAGACTTATTATGAAGGAAGTCTTGCCCCGACAACCTATAACCTTAATCTGACCGTGACCGATCACTATTTGCGGTCTGCGACAAAGACTATAGTCATGACCGTTCAACGATGATTATCGTCTGGTAGAGCCCTAAAACAGGAGCCGCGGCAGTTTTTCTGCCGCGGCTCTTTTTACAGTGACCAGAACCTTTTTCAGCACTCTGCCCTTTAAAAGGGCAATCTGGCTGTGTTCTGACCGATGTCAGTGTAGATGTGAAGACCTTGTTCCCCCTGGAAACGATGCTTCGGTGAGAATTTCATGTATGATCTGCAGCGCACCCGGAGTGACTTTTTTCTGGGTGGTGCTTTCGTATCGGTTCACAAAGGTATCAAGATTTGTAAGAATGAAATAGGCTTCTTCCTGGTTCAACTTCATACTCTGCCTCCTGCGTGTTTTTTCACACTGTCTTCAATAAATATCGACATTTTTTCAGAAAACTTTATAGCCCTGAGAACTTTTTTTTTGCGTCTTTTAAGTGATATACTCTCTTAATCTTGGCCAGCATGGAGATTTATGACCACCAGCGAAACATCTGCGGGTAAAATTCAATGGCATCGCCGCATCGGGAACCGGGTTGTTCTCACTGCCATTCTCGCAGCAGTAATTCCACTGCTGCTGCTCGGCGGAACAATTGCCATAAAGGTTCGTCATGACCTCGTCAGGCAGACCGTGGCCTCGCAAAAAAATCTGACGGCAACCCTTCTGCATGGCATTAACTCACTGTTTCAGAATTACCGTCAGCAGATACAGGCGATTGCTGTGTTGCCAGATATGCAGTCAATGAACCCCGACAAACAGCAGCCAATTGTTCACGAGTTCTTTGAACAGCAGAGAATCTTTTTTGGCTGCAATGTTTATGACCGTTCAGGCCGTGAGCAGCTCGTTTTTATCAGAAACCGCAAGGATGAGGGCCTTAAAGGCCCGGGCAGACAACTTGATTTGTCTGCTCAAGGCAGTTATGTCGAAGGTTTCATGCAGGTAATCAACACCGGGCGGCCATCTTTTGTTGCCGACGAAACTTCTGAATATCAGCAGAAAATGCTCTTTGTCATGGTGCCCATTCTTGATTTTGTCAATTCTGAAGAGGTGGTCGGTGTAATCAGCTGCTCGATCAGCGTTTCCGGGCCGGGTATTCATGAGATTATCAGCGGCTTTCCCATCGAAAAAACCGATGTTCTCATTCTGCTAGATCGCGGCGGCAACCTGATTTCGGCTCAGGGCAGGTTGCCCGAAGGTTTGCGCGGCTTCTCGCTTGCAGAGGCTAAATTCAGCCTTCCAGAGAGTGTTCTTGTTGACTTTGGCGGCATAACTTTTCTTGGAACCCTTGCTGCCGTTCCTGAATTTTCTGGTTATCTGCTTGTCGCACGCCCCCATGAGCTGGTTCTGGAATTTTTGAATCACCTGCTCCTTGACCTGGCCCTCATGCTGGTAGTTGCTTTTGTAATAGCCGTTGCAGCCGGGTTTTTTATGTCGCGTTCGCTGGCCGAAGGCATCAGCTCGCTTGTCGAAGCGATTCGAGGTGTTGCGAGTGGAGTCGTCAGCCAGCGGGTTGAAGTCAAGGGCGATGATGAGCTTTCTGAGGCCTCGACGGCTTTTAACGAAATGCTCAACACTCTTGAAAAGCACCGTATGATGGATGACATATGGCACCGCGAATATGAATCTGTAAAAAAAAATGATGGCTCTGAAGGCCAGAATCATCAATGACACAGCAATCAGCACCCGTTCCCCGGAGTGAGGATATCTCGGTTGTGAGCAGTCGACGGGATGCGCTTTTTGCCGAAATGCCCCGCCTTATATGTGCCTTTTTTATGCTGTTGAAGGCGGCCAATAACCTTTTGTATCTTGCCGTCATGACTACTCTGCTCGATAAGGCCGGGGCCGGCGCTTTGCCATGGGTATATCTGCTGGTGAACATCATTTTTATTGGCGTTCAATTCAAGGTTATGACGCGAATAGCAGGCAAAGAAGGGCACTGGTTGCTCTCGATCGTCAGCCTGCCCGCAGCGTTTCTTTCTTTCATGGCTGCCTGGGTTTTTCCTACAGATGTTGTTCCGCTGTTAATAGGCTTTTTTGTGCTGACAATGCTGATAGATCTCACCACCAATCAGGGCTTTACGGCGATGCTGAATCATTTTATCAGCATCAACGAGGCTAAACGCCTGATGCCCCTCATTTATGCATCGGGAAGCTTTGGTTTTATTATCAGCGGCCTGCTGTTGAAGTTTGTGCTTGATTTTGTCGGCTTAAAAGGCCTGCTGGTTCTGAATGGCCTGATTGTGCTTGCGTCAGCGGTTATTCTTAAAATGCTGCGACCGGTCGAAATCATGCGACAACAGGAACAGGCTGTTACAGATAAATCCGGGTCAGCAGACAAAGCAATTGTTGCAACGACCCCCTCAATAAAACATCCGTTGGCCAGTATGCTGATTTTTTCGTCTTTTATTATTATTTTTAACAAATATCTTGTTGATTTCCTCTTCGCAGCTTCTCTCAGCACCTATTTCAGTGCCAGCAACGATCTGGCCTCTTTTATGGGAGTTTTCGGGGCAACGGCTGATTTTGCCGTGATTGGTCTGCAGACTTTTGCCATGCATAAAGTATTCGCAAAATTTCCCATTGGCAGAGTGCTGACTTTTATGCCGGTTGTTTTGACCGTTCTTTGCTCTACGGCAGCCTTCAACATGAAATTTGCACTTGTTGCAACTGTCCAGTTTCTGGTGCTTCTGAACAGTAAAAATTTTACGGTGCCTGCGACCACAATTTTTATGGGAGTGATTCCCCAGCACGACAGGGTTCTTTATCGTCGAGACATGTCGATTGCCTGCTCAATATCAAGCGCTGTGGTTGGCGCATTTCTTCTTCTGGCTCGCGGGCGGTTCAGTTACGAAAGCCTTTTTCTTATTGCGGCAGGTTGTTATCTTTTGCTGGCATGGGTTCATTCAACGCTTGATGATGCATATCTCAAGACACTGCGCCATGCTATGGTCAGTCGTTCCGACAGTATTTCTGACGACCAGGTTGCTTCGCTGCAGTTCGTTCAGCTGGCAGAGAGACTTGAACAACTCAAAACACTGCTTCGTGACCCGGCCACGGCCATAC
>JAQUZA010000373.1 GCA_028691595.1 Candidatus Rifleibacteriota bacterium | reverse complement strand
GCCTGCCAGGAAAAGATGCTGTCAGAAGATTCGACCAATTAAGGGTTACGCTTTTATAAACTTATCTGTTAGAATGACAGTATTATTGTAACTGTACACTTGATTAGGTTTGTCTTCGACGGGAGGGCATTATGAAAATTCGTGGTCGTTATAATTTCTTGATTTTCTTCCTGGCATTCTGGCTGGCTTTTGAGCCGTTTGCCATAAGTGTTGTCAGAGCCAACGACGATGTTCCTCAACCGATTCTCAACACCGAGGGCATCGAGGGCATTGAAAGCATCGATGAGATAGTCGCCCCTGGTGATTATCTTGAATACATGCTTTCTCTGCGTGGTCGAAGCAAAGATGAGGCTGAGGCGATTGCCTGGGGCGAATGGATGACCAGCATCTCTGGCGCTTATGCCATGATGGATGACGGTTGTGCTGACGTTTTCAGTTTTTACAGCACCCTCAGCGACATGTCTCCCCATTTCACCAATACCCCCTATTATTTTAAAGCCGTATCAATGGCATCTTCAAAAGCCACTCTGGCTTTCTCTTTTATAGCCAATTCTGAGCCAGTTCAAAAGATTATTGGTGGCATGGGAAAGGCCGGCCAGGCTATTGCTGATTCGGGCGTTGGCCGGGCTGCCAAGTGGGGCACCACCAAAGTCTATTCTGCTGCCAAATTTACCGGTGATAAACTTGCCAATACCCGCCTCTACCAGAAAGGCGTAGGCTTTGTTCAGCGCAAGGCAAATCTGATGAGCGGCTTTCAGAAGATGGGCGATCTTGCCTCAAAAGCTCAGAAGACTTTCAGCCTCAAAAATGTTTCAACTTTTCTCAGCCACATGGCCCCTCCCTGTGGTTATAAAGCCGGCCCGGGCGAAGGTTTCTATTCTTACTGGCGCTGGGTAGCCCGCAAAACCGGTCTCGAAAATGTCGATACCTATCGAAAAGTTGCAAAAAAAGCCGGTATCAGCACTAACAGAGGTGCTTCGGTCATTGGCGATGCCAAGGGTTGGGGTCATACAGTAGGTATCGGCCTCTGCGTCGTGGGTATCGCTCTTGATTCATATGGTATCTACAAATCCGAAGACCGCAAGGGCGGCCGCTATAACTCATACTCACTTGTAAAAAATTACGTTGGCCTTGCTCTTGGTTCTGCGGCATTGATTGCCATGTTCTGTATTCCGATTGTCGGTCAGGTAATTGGCGCTCTGGCACTCGTATGGGTCGCCTTAACTACGCTCGGCGATGTGCTCGGCAAATATAACAAGCGCTGGAAAGCCGCTTACAAGAATTCCTACTGGTATCTTTACGAGAATGATCCCGAATTCAAGTCTTTCTATGATCACCGCGACCGCCTGAAGGCCGAAGAAAAGGCTGCGGCTCTGCTCGTGACCGAAAGTAATTACGGTGATTTCCTCAAAGCCCAGACTCCTGCTGACGAAGAACAGCAGGCCATCCAGGAAAAGAACCTGCGCGTTTACGCCGAACTCGAAAAACAGGGTGTTCTGATGAGCTACTACAGCCAGAAGGGCTTCACCCTTCCCGACTTCGGCATGGAACGCCTCCAGGAACTCTGGTCTATGAAAGCTGACTACATGTCATGGAAACCAACCGAAGTTGAAGCTGAAAAGGCTGCAAATCGCGGTTTCTGGGGCAAAGTCGGCCATGCTATCAATCCGATGACCTACGTCAGCTGGGCCGGCGACAAAATTCAGTCTCGTGACTACAAGAAGACAATCGACGAATACAATATTCTTAAAGTGTTCTTTAACCCAGATTACGTTCTTATCAAAAAATACCAGAACTGGATAACCGCCAACAAACATCGTGGCGGCATCTATGACGTGGTTGGCCTTCGCATCGAGCAGTCCCCGTTCAATTATATCCCGCTCGTCGGTATCGACACCGGTGTCTGGGATGCAGACCTCCTGATTCAGGCCTTTAACGCCGATGCCTTCCAGATAAGCGTCAAAGAGGTCATGTATTTCAAAGAACAGATCAAGGCTGCCCGAGAACAGGTCAAAGATGCCATCAAAAATACTGATAAGATGGTTGATTTCATTCGCGACGAACATCTCAAATATTCACAGAAAATGCGCAAAGCCCTCGGTCGCCTCGTTGAATGCTATAACATCGACCCCGATCGCGAACATAAAGACCTGATGAAAGATTGTCAGAAAGCTTTTGGCTGGCGCTGGAACAAAGCTAATGGCAAAGAAACCCCTCGCAATATCATCAAACTCTATCTTGGTGACATCGAAAAGGCTCTGACTTATGACCCGATCTCGGTAAGCCAGAAAGCCGCTGAAGTGGTTCTCATGGTTGCCACCATCAAGAAAAATCTTGATACCGCAGTGATGATGCGTGAACTCGGTGAAGAAAAACGCTCGGTAATGGCTGATTTCGATAAGGAATTCACCAATTATGATATCGCCAAGTTCCTTAAAGAAGGCACTTTCCTCGATGTTAAGGGTAAAACTTTCTTTGACTGGCTGTCAGACATTTACCCCGCCCTCGAAGAACTCGAAAAATATACCAATCTCTATATGAACGAAGTCGAAGACTTCACTGAAGTTGCCGACGATTCAAATTCCGATACCCGCAAGAAGTTCTTCGTCTTCAGCAAAGATGGCTATCATCCCAAGAATCTGTTAAAAGATCTGAATGACGAACTCGACGGCTATAAAGAAATCATCCTGGCATTTGAAAAAATAAAAGACGATGTTCAGCTGAACCTGGGTATCTCAGAATCTCAGAATTCTGAATTCTATGGCAGCGTTTTTTACCCCTACAGCGTCGATGACCCAACTGCTCTTGATCTCGATAACCCGGTCATACCGCTTGGCGACGAGTAATTCTCGAATCTGAAAAACCGCCCCGGTCTTGATTGACCGTGGGCGGTTTTTTATTACGTGAATTCTTCTTGTGTGACCGGCCTTTAAAGGCTTTCAAGAGCCCGGTTTATTTCTTCGATAACTAATGGGTCAGGGTCGGCGCTGGCATCCTGCAACATGGTTTTAACCCTCTGGCTGAAAGCCTTGAATTCAGGAAGCGTTCTGACCGCAAGAGATCTGACCTCCGGGTCAGGGTCGTAGAGTAATTCTTCGATTTCGGTGAGCCCCTTCTCTTCAAGTTTAACGAAGAAACTGACTGCAGCACTTTTTTCTTCAGGGCTACCGGCGAGAAGTTTGTCGAGCTGGCTTTCAATTTCCCCAGGATCGGCGCTTGAAGAAATCTCAACCGTTGAGCTGCCTGCTGAAACCGCCGCAACAGCGTTGTCATCAGGACCCGGTTTTGGCGGCGGCTGAACCGTAGTAACTGCTGTTTCAGGCGAAACAGCAATCGGCGTTGGTACTGGTCTTGTTATTATGGTCTGATTATCGTTTTCTGAGGCTTTAATAGCTTCTTTAGCCGGTTTAGTCGGCTGGCTGCCTGGAGACGGTGGCGTTGACGGTGCTGCTGCTGGTAACTCTATCTGTGGCTCGTCGAGAATGCCTGCAATGCTCTCTTCATCAGGAGCGGGTTGGGGTGACGTTTGCCGTGCCTGTTCTGCATCTGCAGAGCTGGGGGTGTCAGCAGCAGCGGTGTTGTCTGGCTTTGCCGGCACAGCTTTGGGGCTGTTCTGAGGTTTATTCTCGGAGGCAGGCAACTGGACTGCTTTTTCTTTTATTGCACGTTTACTGACAGATCTGGTCGGAATCTGGTCGCCATATTTTGCGGTCAGTTCTCCCAGTTTTTCGACAGCAGGCTGGTAGGTTGGGTCGAGCTCTACGGCTTTGCGATAAGCTTTTATAGCATCAGCTACCCGCTCATTTGCCAGATAAATATCGCCCATTACCTTGCGTGGCATCGGGTTTTTCGGTGAGGCTTCGGCTGCTTTGATCAGCGCTTTGTTGGCCAGACCGGTCTGATTGAGGCCGAGATGAGCATTGGTAAGAATGCAGAAGTAATAGCAGATGGTATCACGATCCATTTCGCGCTGCGCCAGGTTCAAACCTGGCTCGAGAAGCTCAATAGCCCGGTCATAAATGCGAAGATTAACGTATATCTCGCCAAGTTCCAGATAGGCAAAGGTTTCGTTCGGGTCCAGTTCCAGTATTTTCCAGTAGGTGTCGAGGGCAGGTTGAACTTTTCCGGAATCA